>CAZZVF010000009.1:0-23510 GCA_964657355.1 uncultured Buchnera sp. | reverse complement strand
CAGCGCCGCGAGAAGAGCTGACTCGCCACCCGTCAGGTGCACGATGCCGTCCGGCCCGGAAAGCTCGGCGCGTTCGGTGTCGAATTCCAGCTGGCCAAGGCGGATCGGCCCCGTGGCGAGTTCAATCGTCGGTGGCGGCGTCACCGCCCGGCGCAGCATGGCCCGCAGCCGCAGCACCAGCTCGCGCGGCTCGAACGGCTTGCCGAGATAGTCGTCGGCGCCGGACTCGAAGCCCGCGATCCGGTCCTCCGGCGCCCCGCGTGCCGTCAGCAGCAGGATCGGCACGCCCGTCTTTTCAGCCCGCAGAGACGCAGTGAGGGCAAGTCCCGTCTCGCCCGGCATCATCACGTCGAGCACGAGCGCGTCGGGTTGCAGGAAGCGCAGCTTGTCCCGCGCATCCTCCGCATGGCCGGCCGTGCTGACGCGAAAGCCATTCTCGGCCAGATACCGGCTGAGCAAATTGCGCAGCCGTGCATCGTCGTCCACCACCAGAACGTGGGGCTGCTCCGAGCGGTCGCTCAAGAAGTGGTTCCGTGCGTCGCCCGGACGGAAGCTCCAGGCCGCTCCGCATGGTCCAGCGTGCTCCGCGCGGCACGTCCCATCAACGCCCGGAGAACCCGGCGGAACCCGTCCACGGCAGGGCCGCCGACTTCCCGGTACGCCGTCACGAGGCGCTCGCGCTGGCAGTCGAACAATTGCCGCTCGAGTGCTGCACCCGCCGGCGTGAGGCTTAACAGGCGCTGCCTGCGGTCGCCCCGGCCGCGGGTCTGCAGCACCAGGTTCTGCTCGATCAGCGTGTTCAGCACGCGCGCCAGGCTCTGCTTGGTGATGTCGAGCACCAGCAGCAGATCGCCCACCGTCATGCCGGGCGTGCGTCCGATGAAATGGAGTGCACGATGGTGGGCGCGTCCCAGGCCGGAATGCTCGAGCAGCGGATCGACGCTGGTGGAGAAGTCCCGCCAGGCCAGGAACAGCATGTCCTGCGCCTGCCGGATCTGTTCTTCCCGCAGGAACAGCAGGCTAGTGCCGGCAGCCGGTGGCTTGGCGCCGGCCGAGGCTGGACCGGCTAGCTTGGTCTCGGTTTCGGAACTCGGCATGCGCCATCCTGCTGCCTGACCGCCAAACATGGCAAGGCTGCTGACTTATCCTGGCGCACGAAATGCGGTTCACTGGCTCGAACCGAAAACCTAAGGTAGCTCCCTCTATGGCTTTGATCCCCTTCGACGACCGTGACGGCATGATCTGGTGGGACGGCGCGCTCGTCCCCTGGCGGGATGCGAAGCTGCATGTGCTGACCCATGGCCTGCATTACGCCAGTGCCGTCTTCGAGGGCGAGCGCTGCTACGAAGGCCACATCTTCCGCCTGCGCGAGCATACCGACCGGCTGATCAATTCGGCCGCCATCCTCGGGTTCAAGCTGCCCTACACGCCCGAACAGATCGACCAGGCTTGCTATGACACGCTGGCCGCCAACAACATGACCGAGGGCTATCTGCGTCCGCTCGCCTGGCGCGGATCGGAACAGCTTTCCGTCTCCGGGCAGAACACCACGATCCATCTGGCCATCGCCTGCTGGCCCTGGCACGCCTATTTCGACGACCGAATGGCGGGCATCCGGCTGAATTGGGCGGAGTGGCGCCGGCCGGACCCGCGCACCGCGCCGACCGCGTCGAAGGCGACCGGCAACTACATGACCGGCACGCTTTCGAAGCATAAGGCCGAGGACGAGGGCTTCCAGGACGCGATGATGCTCGACTATCGCGGCCTTCTCGCCGAAGCGACCGGGGCCAACGTGTTCCTCGCCATCGACGGCGAGCTGCACACGCCGACGCCCGATTGCTTTCTCGACGGCATCACGCGCCGCACCGTGATGGCGCTGGCACGGCGTCGCCAGATCCCCGTCGTGCAGCGTGCCATGCAGCCGGAAGAACTCGATCGCGCCCAGGAGGTTTTCCTCGCCGGCACCGCGGCCGAGGTGACGCCGGTGCGCCAGATCGGCGAACGCCTGTTCACGCCTGGTCAGATCACGGAGACGCTCCTGCGCGACTACGATGCGCTGGTCAGGATGGCGCCGGCCGAGGTCGAGCTTCGCATCGCCGGGTAGCCGGCATCCGGGCAGGTCATGCCCCCGCCACCACCTCCGCCGCCGCCTCTACAGAGGTCGCCAACCGACACGTCGATTGATTACGGTATGGCGGCCGAGGATTACGGCGCCTACCGGCAAGGTTTTCCGCCCGAGTTCTTCACTCGCGTCGCGGCATTCGGCGTCGGCAAACCCGGACAGCGGCTGCTGGACCTGGGAACCGGCACCGGGCTGCTCGCGCGTGAGTTCGCCCAGCGCGGCTGCCAGGTCACCGGCATCGATTTTTCGGCACGGCTGCTCGCCATTGCCAATCGTGCGAACGCGGGCGAGGTGGTGCGGCCGAAATATCTGCGCGGCCGGGCCGAACGTACCGGGCTGCCGGCAGCATTGTTTGACGTGGTCGCAGCGGCCACCAGCTGGCACCTGTTCGACCGGGCGGCGGCCGCCAGGGAGGCGCGTCGGTTACTGGCTCCCGGCGGACATCTGCTGATCGCCCATCTCGACTGGCACACCGCGACAGGCAACGTCGCAGAAGCGACATCGCGGTTGATGGCGCGCTATCAGGCGAACCGATCAGCACGGCATGACATGACATTCCAGTATCCCGAATGGGCGATGGAGCTGATGCCGGCAGGGTTCCGCAACTGGGACGTGTTTGGCTTCACGACGCAATTGTCCTACACGCCGCGAAGTTGGCGCGGTCGGGTGCGCGCCAGCCAGTGCGGTGCACCGGTGATGGACGTGCCGGAACTGGAGCGTTTCGACGTAGCACTCGGGCGCATGCTGGCGCGGCGTTTTCCAGGTGCGCTGCTCGACGTGGAACATCGCGTCTTCTGCCTGCTCGCGCGGCTTTAACCGCAGCCGAACCGGATTTTCACAGGCGGTATCATTCGATGACGGTAGGCCGGCGATGACGACGGATGAGCCCGCCAAATTCCCCGCCGGTCCGGGCAAGCCCCTGCCGATCGAAGACTACGCCATCATCGGCGACTGCCGCACCGGCGCGATGGTCGGGCGCAATGGATCGATCGACTGGCTTTGCTGGCCAAGATTCGACAGCACGGCGTGTTTTGCAGCACTGCTGGGCGACGCACGGAACGGCAGCTGGCAGATTGCGCCAGCCGGCGAAGTAACCGGCATCAAACGCCAGTATCGCGGCGCCACGCTCGTTCTGGAAACTGACTTCGAGACAACAGATGGAATCGTGACGGTCATCGATTTCATGCCGATTGGGCTGCCTCACTCGTCGATCGTGCGCCGCATCGTTGGCAGGCAGGGGCGCGTGGCACTGACCATGCGCTTCACCGTGCGCTTCGATTACGGCGCCACCACGCCCTGGGTCACCAGGCTGGAGGACGGCGGCGGCATCGCAGCACTGGCGGGCCCGAATGTCGTGGTGCTGCGGACCGATATACCGCTCGAGGGAAAGAACGAATCGACCGTTGCCGACTTTAGCGTAGGCGTGGGCGAGACCGCCGAATTCACGCTCACCTGGGGCGAGTCGCACCTGAAGCTGCCAGATCCGTTCGACACGAAATCCGCCCTGGCCGACACAGAAGCTTATTGGCGGGAGTGGTCCGGCCGCTGCGAGTATGAGGGGCCGTGGAAAGTGCAGGTGTTGCGTTCCCTGCTCACGCTGAAAGCGCTGACTTACGAACCGACGGGCGGCATTGTGGCAGCGCTCACGACGTCCCTGCCGGAGCAACTCGGCGGCGAGCGCAACTGGGATTACCGCTATTGCTGGCTGCGGGACGCGACGCTCACGCTGATCGCGCTCATGAGTGGCGGCTATTACGAGGAGGCACAGGCCTGGCGGGAGTGGCTGCACCGGGCGATCGCCGGCAATCCCGATGAGATGCAGATTATGTACGGCATTGCCGGGGAACGAACACTTATCGAGTGGTCACCAGGTTGGTTGCCCGGTTATCAGGGTGCGTCGCCCGTGCGCATCGGCAATGCCGCATCCGAGCAGTTGCAGCTCGATGTCTACGGCGAGGTCATGGGCGCACTGCACCTTGCCCGAACCGCGAAATTGCCGGAGCCGGTATCGGCCTGGCCCATGCAGCTGCGATTCATCGAGCATCTCATTACCATCTGGGACAAACCGGATGACGGGATCTGGGAAGTTCGCGGCGGCCGACGTAACTTCACGCACTCGAAAATCATGGCTTGGCTGGCACTCGATCGCACGATCCGTGATGCCGAAACCTATGGCTATCCGGCACCGCTTGACGACTGGCGCAGGATACGGAGCGAGATGCACGCGACGATCTGTGAAAAAGGATACGACGCGTCGCGCAACACCTTCACGCAGAGCTTCGGCGATCCGGCGCTCGATGCGAGCCTGCTGCTCATTCCCATCATTGGCTTTCTTCCTCCGGAAGATCCAAGGGTCATTGGGACGGTCGCAGCCATCGAGCAGGACCTTCTCGTGGACGGCTTTGTCCTGCGCTACAGGACGGAGACAGGCGCCGATGGATTGAAGCCTGGCGAGGGCGCGTTCCTGCCCTGCTCGTTCTGGCTCGCCGAAGCGTATGACCTGCTCGGACGGCACGATGAGGCACACGCGCTGTTCGAGCGTCTCGTCGGCCTTGCAAATGATGTAGGCCTGCTATCGGAAGAATACGATGTGGCTGCGCGTCGCCAGGTTGGGAACTTCCCGCAGGCGTTCTCTCACCTGGCTCTGATTGGCGCTGTGCTGAGCCGATATCGCCGGTTTGCGACCGCGCAACTCAGCGGATCGACGCAACAATCCTGAGGATCGGATGCGCCGGCACGAAGTCAACGCTGCATCTGCATGACTTTGTCCATCGGCAGCATGTTGTGGTTCATGTGATCCATGATCCAGAGCGAACCGCCGATGAGCAGCAGAACGATCAGGACGCCAAACGCGAGAGCCATCACGTTGTTGACGTTGTCGGGACCTGTCGTGAGGTGCAGGAAGAAAACCAGGTGAACGCCCATTTGCGCCACGGCGAGCACGGCAAGGGCTACCGGGATGCTTGGACCCCAGACCAGGCTCGTGCCGGAAATGAAGAACGAGACGCAGGTGAGCAACACCGCGAGTCCAAGCCCGACGACGTAGCCGAGCACACCGCGGGCGAGTTCCGAACCGTCTTTCGCTTCGTCGCCGGGCGCTGTGTCGCCTTCGTGCCTCGGATGCGCATGCTCGCTCATGGTGCAGATCCCATCAGGTAGACGACGGTAAAGAGCGCGACCCAGATAATATCGAGTGCGTGCCAGAAGAGGGCGAAACACAGCATCCGGCGCATGATGTCCGGCCGGAATCCCTTGGCGAAGACCTGGGCCATCATGGTCAGCAACCACAGCAGCCCCGCGGTCACATGCACTCCGTGGCAGCCGACGAGGGTGAAGAATCCGGACAGGAACGCGCTTCGCGTGGGGCCGGCGCCGCGGGCGGCAAGACCGACGAACTCGTTCATCTCCAACCCGAGGAAGATCGCGCCAAGGACCGCCGTTGCGCTCATGGCTCCATAGAACAGGGGCGAGTTGCGCGCCTCGGCGCCGATGCTTGCGAGACCGCAGGTGAAGCTGGAGGCAAGAAGGCATGCTGTCTCGATGGCGACATTGCGCAGATCGAAAAGGTCGTGGCCGCTTGGACCGCCCGCCGTATTTCCGGACAGGACCGCGTAGGTCGCGAAGAATGCCGAGAACATGATGATGTCGCTGAGCAGGAATATCCAGAACCCGTACCCGGCGATGATGCGCTTCGAGGCGAGGCCGCGCTCCGCATGTTCCGTGTTCTGCTGCCGGTGTCCGCCGTTGTGGCGTCCGAGATGGTGGGGATCGTGGTCCCCCATCACCGCACTTGCGCCGCTCATGTTGCTGCCTGTGCGCGGGCTTCGAGTGCGGCTTCGCGTGCGCTTCTGTTCTCGTGATCTATTCGCGCGACCTCATCCACGGGGATTACATACTCGGTCCGGTCGCGCCATGCGAACACCACGAAGGTCGCGAACGCTCCAACGCCGGCGAGCGCCACCATCCACCAGATGTGCCAGATGAGTGCGAAGCCCATGAACGTGGCGAAGAAGGCGCAGATGAAACCCGTGGGAGAGTTACGCGGCATTTCGAGTTCCGAATACTCCGGTTCTTCGCTCAGCCGCGCCCGTTCGCGTGCGCGCTGCTTTATATCCCAATAGGCCTCCTCGCCTTCGATCTTTGGCAGAACAGCAAAGTTGAAGGACGGCGGAGGCGAGGCTGTCGCCCACTCCAGGGATCGGCCGTTCCACGGATCGCCGGTGACGTCGCGCAGTTCCTCCCGATTGCGGATACTCACGACGAGCTGCGCAATCTGGCAAACGATGCCGGCGAAAATTATGGCCGCGCCGAATGCTGCCACGAGCAACCAGGGCCGCCATGCGGCTACATCGTAGTGCTGCATCCGTCGTGTCATGCCCATGAGGCCAAGCACGTAGAGCGGGCCGAAAGCGACGTAGAACCCGACCAGCCAGCACCAGAAAGCCGCCTTGCCGAGCCCTTCGTGCAGACGGAAGCCGAACGCTTTGGGAAACCAGTAGCTGTAGCCGGCAAAAGCTCCGAATACCACGCCACCGATGACGACGTTGTGGAAATGAGCCACCAGAAAGAGGCTGTTATGAAGGACGAAGTCGGCCGGCGGCACGGCGAGTAGAACGCCAGTCATGCCGCCGATGACGAAGGTGACCATGAAGCCGATAGCCCACAGCATCGGTGTCGCATAGACCACCCGGCCGCCATACATCGTGAACAGCCAGTTGAAGACCTTTACGCCCGTCGGCACGGCGATGATCATGGACATGATGCCGAAGATGGCATTCACGTCTGCGCCGCCACCCATGGTGAAGAAATGATGCAGCCAGACGGTGAAGGCGAGGACGAAGATCACCATCGTGGCGCCGACCATGGAACGGTAGCCGAACAACGGTTTCTGCGAGAAGGTCGAGACGACTTCGGAGAAGATGCCGAATGCAGGCAATATCAGGATGTAAACTTCAGGATGACCCCAGGCCCAGATGAGGTTCATGAACATCATGACGTTGCCGCCGGCTTCGTTGGTGAAGAAATGGAAGCCGAGGTAGCGGTCCAGGATCAGCATCGCGAGCGTGGCGGTGAGGATTGGAAAGGCGGCGACGATCAGCAGGTTCGAGGCGAGCGTGGTCCAGCAGAACATCGGCATGCGGAAATAGGTCATGCCAGGTGCATGGATCTTCAGCACGGTGGTCACCAGGTTCACGCCCGAGAGCAGCGTGCCGACACCGGAGATCTGCAGCGCCCATAGATAGTAGTCGACGCCGACGCCCGGCGAGTATTGCAGCTCGGACAGCGGCGGATAAGGCAGCCAGCCGGTGCGCGCGAACTCGCCAACCACCAGCGATATGTTGACGAGCAATGCGCCGGTCGCGGTCAACCAGAAACTCACGGAATTCAACGTCGGGAATGCAACGTCACGCGCACCGAGCTGCAGCGGCACAACGAAATTCATCAGGCCGATGACGAACGGCATCGCGACGAAGAAAATCATCAGTGTGCCATGCGCCGAGAATATCTGATTATAGTGCTCTGGTGGCAGGTAGCCATTTGAATGATAGGCGAGCGCCTGCTGCGAACGCATCAGGATGGCGTCCGAAAAGCCGCGCAGCAGCATGACCATTGCGAGCAACGTGTACATGACGCCGATACGCTTGTGGTCGACGCTGGTGATCCATTCTTTCCATAAATAGGGGAACCAGCCTTTCACCAGGATCAGCAGCAGAACCCCCGCGACGGAGAGACCCACGACCCCTGATGCGATCAGGGGAATCGGCTGATCGAATGGAACGGCGGACCAGGTGAGTTTGCCGAACATTCTAGTGCTCCGTTCGCGAGGATACGCCGGGATTGGGCTGAGCGCCGTCGGGACCAGGCCCTGGAGCGACTTCCTGGGTCACGATTTTCCTGAACAGATCAGGATCCGCCGCACGATACGTGAAGGGTTGCACGTTCATGCTCTGCCGCGCGAGGTTGCGATAAGTGTCGGCATCAAGCGACGGACCGCTGGCGCGCGTAGCCTCGACCCAGCTGGCAAACTGATCGCCAGGCAGGGCACGAACATTGAAATGCATGCCCGGAAATCCGTCGCCGCTGAAATGCCCCGACAAACCGGGATAAGTTCCCGGATGATCGGCAATGAGGTTCAGCTGGGTCTGCATACCGTTCATCGTGTAGATCATGCTTCCCAGTTGCGGCACGAAGAACGTGTTCATCACGCTTGCCGACGTCAGCAGAAAATGAATGGGAACGTCTGCCGGAACCACAAGCTCGTTCACGCTGGCAACATGCTGCGCCGGATAGACGAATAGCCATTTCCAATCGAGCGAAACAACCTGCACATCGATCGGCTGACTTTTCGAGGCGAGTTTTGCTGCAGGGTCGAGTTGGTGCGATCCGATCCATGCGACGCCCCCGAGCAGGGTAATGACAAGCAACGGGATTGCCCAAACGATCAGCTCGATGCGCCCGGAATAGGCGAACTCCGGACGATAGCGCGCGCGACGGTTTCCTTCACGATACCAAAATGCGAACCCTAAAATCGCCACGATCGTCGGAAACACGATGGCAAGCATGATGATGAGCGAGTCGATCAGGATCGTGCGCTCCGCAACGCCGACTGAGCCTTGTGGATCGAGCACGCCACGTTGGCATCCGGAAAGTACCAGGGCTACAAACGCACCGAGAAGAAAATGGCTTGCTTGCCTGGTGCGCATGGCGAACTCCCGAACGCTTCGTGGATGATCTTCGAGGCGCAGGCCAAGAATGGGACTAACGAAACAACAGGCATCGCCGCGCGCAATCACGATCTCGTCAGATGAGTGTTGCTCGCGCGGAAACCGTCAGGTCCATACACCATTGATGAAGCATGGAACAGGATGCAGACGCGGCGGCACCTCCCAGGTTCGATCGTGACCTCGCGGTCGCATCGGTCGATGCGGGAACCAGGCGCTACTTTGCCGCACGACGGGCGCGCGTGCGGCCGTTCGTCGACGCGCATTTCTCGTTGCGGGGAACGCTATCCCTGCATCGCGTGGCGTTGGGCTGGGACATCGCAAAGGCCCCGCTGAACCTGTCGCTGGCAGTGCCGCAGGTCGCCATGCAGCTGGCATCGAAGGCCGCCGGCCGAATGGGCGCGGTCCGGGCGGAAAGGCTGTTGGGCCGCTCCATTCTCCTCCGGACCGCGGTCGCGCGAGAGATCGCTTGGCTCGTGCATACCGAGTTGCTGGAGTTGCCGTTTGCCCAGGAAGGTCGCGAGAGCCGCAGGGACGCTCTGGCGGAGGCGATCCTGTCCGAGCCGAGACTATCCGAGGCGATGCAAGGGGCACTGGCGCAAATCGGGCGGCATGGCGAGGACCCGGCGTTTCGCCAACGGCTGCAGCACGCCATGACCGAATACGCGACCAGCCGTGCGGCGGCGGCTGAAATCACCACAGGGCTGCTGAGCCTCGGCGCGGGCGCAGTGGCGCTGAACAAGCTCACCCCGGGTGCCGTCTCGCTGGGTCCCGCGCTGGCCGGCATCATGGCCCAGCAGGCAGCGGTGGCCAGTTTCCCACTCGGCGGCTGGCTCGGCGGCCTGTGGTACGGGCTGTTCCCCGTTGGCCCTTCGGCTGGCCTGCTGATGTCCACCACCGGCGGCCTCATGCTCGCATCCGCCACCTTTGCGGCCTTCGCTGGTGTCGTCTCGGACCCGGTGCAGCGCGCGTTGGGCCTGCACGAAGCCCGCTTGATGCGCATGGTCGATGGGCTCGAGCGCCAGGTCTCCGATCCGGGAGCACATGGTTTCGAAGTGCACGACCACTACGTGGCGCGCCTGCTCGACTTGTTCGACATCGTCGGCGCGGCTATTCGTCTCACCCGGGCCTGAGAGGCCGGCGCGGCACTAGCTAGGCCTTGTCGAGCTGTTCGATCTCGCCCCAGATCGTCTTGAACAGCGTCTCGCGGTACTGCTTTTCTTCGGCCGTGCCGAACACGTCCGGATGGAGCCTCCTCACGATGATCTGGCGCACCTGTTTGTAACGGTCACCCCCCAGCAGAGCGCTGCGAGCCGCCGCTCCGTTGCGCAAATCGGCCCGCATGGTTTCCATCTCCTGGCGCAGCGATTCTGCCTCCTTCTGCCACTCGTCCCGCTGCATGCCGACGACCTTGATGGCGCGTTCCAACAGCTTGATTTGTGCCTTGAGCGTGCGGACCTGCTCGGCCGTATGGCCGGAAGGTCCCGGCTGGCTCCGTCCAGGGGCCGCCCCCCGCTTGCCGAAACCAACAGGAGCCGCCGCTGCTGCAAGGGCGGGGGCAGCCGATGCCTCTGCCTGATCGGGGTCGTCCATGCGGTCACCGAACAGCGCCCGCACATCAGCCAGGAAGTGCGGCCACAAGGTGTAGAAACGTGTGTTGTTGACGCCGAAGCGAACCTCGATCGAATCCTCGTGGTAGGTCACGTCGATGCCGGCGGTATCGCACAGCGCCAAGGCCTGGCGGATGACCGGATCCTCACAACCGCTCTCTGGCGCGAACACTCAACCTCCACGATCCGCGCCGGAAGTGCCGCGCACCGCCGGGCAGCGGGCACTTCACGGGACCGTGTTCAATCTAGCAGTGTCGACCGGCGGCTGAAAGCGGAGCCGATCAGAGAAGGCAGAGCGTTGCGAGTTCCCGGCGCAGGTTTTCCGGCAGTGCCGCTTCTTCGCCACGGGGCAGATCGTCCGGCGCCTCGTGCGCAGGCAGATAGCGCCAGCCCTGGAACGGCTTCACCGGCCGGCCGCGCACCGGGATGAGCTTGGGGTCCAGGATGAGGTCGGTGCAGTCGGTGCCGTCCTCACGTTGCGCCGCCACGATGTCCTTGAGGCGCTGGCGGGCAATCAGCACGCCGGCAACCACCCAGTAGATCGAACCGCCATCGAGGATCTCGTCGCGGCGTTTCGGCATGCTGCGGGTCCGATGGCGCAGCGGCGGGTTCGCCCGCGCGCGGCTCGTCTGCCATGCCGCGACATCGTCGAGCGACTTGGCCCCTACGGCAAGCTTGATGAGGTGGATCGTCAACCTGCCAGTTCTCGTGCCACCGCCGCATTATGGTCGCGCTCGTCCTGCAACGCCCGCTTCGGACTCCATCGGCCTTTCATGAGGATGATAAGGAACACGAACGCCACCGCGCCAAGAGCGCAGACGCCATACCAGGCCTGCCATTGTCCGGCGGTGTCGTGCGCGGCCCTGCCGATGGCCTGCAACCGCACGGCGAGATCCGGCGGCATGGGCGTGCCCGTGGCCTTGATCTGTCTGGCCGCAGCAAGCGTGCCCGGTGCTTCGACCAGCACAGTCACGGTGTTCACCACGTGCGGCAGTGCGAGGAAGGACCCGGTGACCACCAGCCGCAGCAGCCAGCCCCAGATCGCAAGGCCGGTGGCGGTGAGTGCCGGATTATGCGCCTCGATGGTTTCGGTAAAGCTCGCCATCCACGTCGCGTAGGCGGCCCCCATCAGAACGGAGATGACGCTGCCGATCAGCGCCATGACCGCGAAGGAGGGGCGGGCGGTCTGGCCGTGGCCCATGAACAGCCAGATCATCAATGCCGCCCCGACGCCGCCGACCAGCATGAACGGCTTGCGCACGCGCAGCCTGTCGGACCAGATGCCCGCCGCGATCAGCGCCACGGTGTTTGCGGCCCAGCTCCAGTTCAGCAGGAGGTTCGCGCGCCCAGGCGAGAAGCCGAACACGGTGACCAGGTAGATCACGCCGAAAGCCACGGTCGTGTAGTAGACCAGCAGCAGCAGCGAGACGCCGAGCGCCGAGCCGATGATGTCCGCCCGCAGCATCTGGCCCCAGGGGTTGCGCGTGTCGGCATGGGCGATGCCGGTGGCGGCCCGGCGTTCGTTGAGCTGCCGGTCCTGCTCGTTGACCATGGTCTGGTCACGCAGCTCCGGCTTCAATTCGCGCAGGAAGATGAAGGCGAGCACGAACACGACGATGCCGAAGGCGCCGCAGATGACGAATTGCGGACGCCAGCCGGGCAAGGAGTCCAGCGTCGCGCTGTTCACCGCGCTGGTGAGCAGGCTGCCGAGTACCGGGCCGATGGTCCAGAACCCCATGGCCGTCGCGCGGCCGACCTGCGGCGAGAAGTCGCGGATCAGTGCCGGCGTGGCCACCAGGATGATCCCTTCGACGAAGCCGACGGCCACGCCCAATGCCGCATAGGCGAAGCGCGTGTGAACTGCGGGCACGGCGACCCCGGTGAGCAGTCCGACGACGAGCAGGCCGTAGACCACCAGGTTTGCGCGGCCGAACCGGTCCGACAGTCCGGCGAGCAGCGAGGCGAAGGCGCCGCACCCATTGGCGATGGCCAGCGTGAAAACGAGGTATTCGAACGGCATGTGCAGGTCGCGCATGACCAGGGGGGCCACGCCCGCTCCGACATAGAGTTCGTAGTAGAGCGCCACGGTGATGAGCACGACGAGCGCCAGATAGAAGCGGCGCGCGCTTTCGGCCGGGTAATGCTGCAGCTGCCTTTGCCAGAGTGTGGTTCTGGATTGGGCGGTGCTTCCTGCGGCTGTGGCACTCATGGGCGGGGCGCTTCCGTTCTTGGTTTTGGCCGACCATAGGAAGAAAGCGCGATGCTTGGGAACCGCTGCTGGCGAGCGACTCAGGCCGTAGCCGTCACTTGGTCAATCACACGATCGAGTGCAGCGAGGACCGCCGGCCAGGCATAGCCCCGCTCCATGGCGGCACGCGCCGAGGCGCCGAGTGCGGGGTACTCGCCTGCGAGGACGGCGCGCATGGCTTCGACAAAGGCTTCCGCACCGTCCGCTACGAGCAACTCGGTTCCTGCCTCGGCCCGCACGCCTTCGTAGGCGGGGGGAGAGGCGATGACCGGGCGGCCCATGGCCATGCCCTCGAGCACCTTGTTCTGGATACCCCGCGCAATGCGCAACGGGCAGACCACCACGGACGCATGCGCCACGTAGGGCCGCACGTCCTCGACACGCCCGGTCACGTGTATGCCAGGGAGCGATGCGAGCGCCTGCACCTGTGGGCCCGGGTTGGCGCCGACGATCCAGAACTGCGCGTCCGGCACGATCTTGCGGAGCAGCGGCAGCACTTCGCCGGCAAACCAGACCACCGCGTCCGCATTCGGCCTGTAATCCATGTTGCCGGTGAAGACGAGGCACGGTGCCGAGCCGGTAAAAGGCGATGAATACGACTGCCCGGGCGCGAACCGCTCCAGGTCAACGCCGCATTCAACGGCGGAAACACGATCGGCGACTTCGGGCGCCAGCTCGACGAAGCGGTCCGCTTCGGGCTGCGAGACGAAGAAGGTGGCGTCACACGAAGCTGCGGCGCGACGTTCGTAGGCCAGTAGAGTACGCGCCTCGCGAGCCCACACGGCGCGCATTGGGAAGCGCGCCTTGGTCGCGTATTCGGCCCATTTCTCGGAGTCGATGTCCTGCGCGTCGAGCAGCTTGCCGTGCCGGTGCAGATCAATCGCGTACGGCCCCATCGCCACTGAATAGATGTAGACGATGTCCATCGGCGTGCGCGCCATGGTCTCGTCGACCCATCGCTGCAGCCCTCGGGAAAAGTAGAAATCGGGCATCAGTGGCCGGCCGGGTCTCGCCCGCAGCAAGGCGCGGTATTTCTGTTTCCGCTTGTCGATCGGGAACGCACCCACGTCGGCGCAGATGGACCGCATGCGGTCGACATGCGCCATGTCGGCAGGATCATCGACCACGACGCCGAGATGGATGCGGTAGGTTTTCGCAAGGTGCTGCAGCAGGTTCCAGCCGCGGATCTTCTCGCCCTTGTTCAACGGCCACGGCATGCGATGGCTGATGAAAATCAGGTTCTTCAGCGGAGAAGCGCCAATTTCAGCCACGGCCGGGCAGTGTCCATGTCTCGCTGCCACGCTCGGTGAACTTCACCGGGTAGGCCATGCCGCCCTGCTCGTTCATCGCCGTGATGAGGCGGAACCGGCGTTCAGTCGGCACCACGAACATCATGAACCCGCCCCCGCCCGCGCCCGACACCTTTGCGCCGATCGCGCCAGCGTCGCGCGCCATGGCTTCCAGTCGTTCGATCGCGGGGTTCGAAATGTCCGGCGCTGTCCGCTTCTTGGTGATCCAGGACCGCTCGAGGATCTTCGCCACGTCCGGAATGTCGCCGAGCAGGATGGCGCGCTTCATGTCCACCGCGTCCTGCCGCAAGGCGTGCATGGCGTCGACCACCTCGGCGGTATGTGCTGCAAGCCCGTCGGTCTGCTGACGGATGATCATGTCGGAGGCGCGCGACTGGCCGGAAAAACAAACGGCAAGGGAGGATTCGAGCTCGTTCACCACGCCTTCGGAGAAGCGCAGTGGGTTCACGATGACCTCGCCGTCACGCAGGAATTCGAGGAAATTGATGCCGCCAAAGGCTGCCGAGTACTGGTCCTGCTGGCCGCCGGCGAGGCCCAGATCGACCCGCTCGATATCGTAGGCGAGTTGCGCCACGTCGTAGCGGGCGAGCGGCAGGTCGAGATAGGTGCGGTAGGCTTCGATCAGGGCCACGACGAGGGCCGAGGACGAACCGAGCCCGGAGCCCATTGGCGCGTCGACGGCGGTGGTGACGCTGACCGCGATCGGCTCGCCGCCGTGATAGTCGCGCACCATCCGCTCATAAACACCCTTGTGCAGGGCCAAATTGGAGCCGGGTAGCACCGGGGCCGCGTCATGCGCCTCCTCGCGGTCGAGGTCGCAGGCCTCGAAGACGATGCGGCCGTCTTGGTTCGGCCTGATCGAGGCAAAGGCATACCGGTCGATCGTCGCATTGAGCACGGCGCCCCCATGCTCGCGGGAAAAGCTCAGCAGGTCGGTGCCGCCGCCTGCGAGGCCGAGCCGCAGCGGTGCACGGGCGCGCACCACGGTCCGGCGGCGTCGGTTGGGCTGAAAGGCGGTCGCAGGCGGAAAAGAAGTGGCGCTCAAGCGGCTCTCCGGGGCGGACCTGGAAGCTCAAGGAGGCTGGTGCCGCATCGTGCGGCTTGTAGCGGGTTGTAGAGTTTGCACAACAATCGCGCGCTCGTTGGTGCAGGCTGCGCGAGAGTATGGCGCGGGAGCCACAAATCGGGCACATGCGCGAACCTATGAACCATGTGCTCGGCGACTATCTGGCTCAATCGGCGCAGGCGGCCGCGGCGTTGGCGAACGACGTGCAAAGCGGACAGGTTCTGGCGGCCATCGCAGAGCGCGTGGCTGCTGCGTTGCGCGACGGCGGCAAGGTGCTGATTGCCGGCAATGGCGGCAGTGCCGCGGACGCGCAGCATCTGGCAGCGGAATTCGTCTCTCGCCTGATGTTCGACCGGGCACCGCTCGCAGCTTTGGCGCTGAGCGAGAGTGGGCCGGTCCTCACCGCCTGCGGCAACGATTACGGCTTCGAGACGGTGTTCTCGAGGCAGGTCCAGGCGCTTGGCAGGAGCGGCGACGTCCTGCTTGCACTCTCCACGTCGGGCCGCTCGCGCAACCTGGTCCTAGCTGGGGAGACCGCAAAAGCGGCGGGAATGGCCAGTATCGCTTTCACCGGCAAGGCTGAGAGCGAAATGAGCCGAATTTTTGACCTCGCGTTTCTGGCACCTTCGGCGCGCGGCCAGATCGTTCAGCAACTGCACATGCAGGCCGGCCACGCGGTGCTCGCATCGGTCGAACACACGATGTTCGGGTCCGCCAGGTCATGAGCACAACGCCTACCAAGGACGGTCGCGCGACGATACGGCAATGCGCGATTCTGGCGGGCGGCCTGGCCACGCGGCTTGGCGACATTGCCGCGGAAACGCCGAAGCCTGTGCTGGATGTCGGCGGGCGTCCCTTCATAGCCTGGTTGATGCGCGAATTCGTGCGGTTCGGCGTGGACGAGTTCCTGATCCTGACAGGGCATCTTTCACAATCCGTGCAGCAGGCGGTGCTGCAGGCGGCGGACGGTTTGCCGCGCAGGGTTTCCGTCGTGTTTTCCGAAGAGCCCGAGCGGGCGGGCACGGGCGGCGCGCTGTTTCACGCCCGCGCGCATCTGCATGAGCGATTTATCATGTGCAATGGGGATAGCCTGTTCGATTGCAACATCGGCGCGTTGATCTCGCAATTTGCCGCCGATGGTGACGACGTGCTGGGCCGTGTCGTTCTCAGGAGCCTCGAGGACACGACACGCTACGGCACGGTCGATCTCGATGGCGACAGGATAACGCAGTTCCGCGAGCGGCCGACGCCGGGGGAGGCCGGCACGATCAATGCCGGCATCTACGCTTTCGACAAGCGCATGGTGGAGCGGCTGCAACCGGTCTGTTCGCTGGAACGCGATATTCTGCCAGTCCTCGCGCAGGAAAATCAGCTCCGCGGAACGGTGCAGCACGGCTGGTTCATCGATATCGGCATTCCGGACGACCTTGCGCGGGCGCGGCGGGAACTTGCGATGTGCATGGACCGGCCTGCGTTGTTTCTGGATCGCGACGGTGTTCTGAACGTGGATCACGGCTATGTCGGCAGTCGCGACCGGTGGGAGTGGATGCCGGGTGCGCGCGAGGCGGTGGCGCTGGCGACCGGGCACGGGTGGCATGTCTTCGTGGTGACGAACCAGGCTGGCGTTGCGCGCGGTCTGTACGGCGAGGCGGATGTCGACGCGTTGCAGTGCTGGCTGGCGGACGAGCTGCGGCGCGCCGGCGGCACGTTGGATGACTGGCGCTACTGTCCATATCACGCGGCTGCCAAGGTGGATGCATTCCGGCGCGACAGCGACTGGCGCAAGCCGGCGCCCGGCATGTTGCTAGACCTGATGCGCAGCTGGGACCTGGACGCGCGACGCTGCCTCATGGTCGGAGACAAGGACATCGACATGCAGGCAGCCGAGGCAGCCGGGATGCCGGGTCATCTGTTCACCGGCGGCGACCTGCTCGCGTTCGTGCGCCCGCTGCTCGGGCTGGCTTGATGCTGGCCGCGGCTGGATGATCGACGATCCATCACCGGCGGGGTTGAAGCGCTGGTTGCGCGAGGCGGCGTGGCCGATCTGGCTGGAACGCGGCGCGGATCGGGCGCGCGGCGGATTTTTCGAGGCACTGGACCTGCACCATCACGCCTGCCATGCGCCATTTCGCCGACTGCGTGTCGCGGCACGCCAGATCTTTGTATTCGCGGCCGCGCATCGCCACGGTCTGGCGGGTGCCGATGAAGCTGTGAAGCTCGGCCTCAACTTTCTTGAAAACCACGCGGCGCACGAGGAAGGCGGCTATGCCTGGCGCTTCGATCTCGATCACCATGTCATCGATGCGACGCGCGACCTGTACGACCACGCCTTCGTGCTGCTGGCGCTTGCTAGTGCGTCCGGTGTCGCGCCGCGCGAGGAGATGCGCGTAAAGGCCCTTGAATTGGTTGGCTGGATCGATACGGCTTTTCGTCATCCGTCGGAAGGGTATATCGAAAGTCTGCCGCCAGCTTTGCCAAGGCGACAGAACCCGCACATGCATTTTCTTGAGGCGCTCTTGGCGGCGCATGAGGCTTTCGGCGATGCCGTGTTCCTGAAGACGGCATCGGGATTGGTGCGACTGTTCCAAGAGCGGTTCCTGGATCCTGCAAGCGGGATGATCGCGGAGTTCTTCGACGACGATCTCAGGCCGGTGACAGAGGCTGGCCGCTTCATCGCAGAACCCGGACACTCCTACGAATGGGCCTGGCTGCTGGACTGGTACCGGCGTTGCGCTCCCGGCGAGGGCGGAAGCCTGCCCGATGCAATGCGATTACGGGATCTTGCCGAGCAACACGGGCTTGATCCTGCAGTCGGCTGCGTTCGCAATGCGATCTGGAGCGATCGCAGCGTGTCCGATGGAGCGTTCCGGCTATGGCCGCAGGCGGAGCGGCTACGGGCGGAAACCCTGTGGAGAATTCCGCAACGAGAAGCGCGCGTGTCGGACGCAGCACACGATCTTGCGCAGTTCATGCGCCCCGACGGCCTCTGGCACGAACGCCGCGCACATGATGGCTCATTTTCTAATGAACCAGCCCCCGCCAGCAGCCTTTATCATCTGACCGGCGCGATACTTTCATTGGCCGGCTAAAGCATCATCCGCCCAGATGAGGTCATCCGTCGGATAAAGACGCTCGTTAGAACAAAGAGCTATAGCATTTTTCGGCAGGCGTCCTGATCCAATAAGGTCGGAAAATGCTCTAGAATGGGCAGTCTCCGAAGCCAAAGAGGTGCCATGACACGCCCCCATCAGCGGGGATTACCTTGGGCGCCGCGAGTGCTGGATTGCTGCTCTACCCAAACAGTCTGTTGGCGCAGCGTTCTTAAAACATGCAGGGCAAGTAGTTCAAGATTAAAACGGCACCTCGGCAATGTGCCAAAGCACGCCTGAGGGATCGAAGATGAAGCCTACTTTCAGGCCCCAGCTCTGCATCGCCGGCGGTGTGGGTGCACGGAGCGAAAAGCGTTCGGCGACGGAGGCGGGCGTCTTGTCTCTCCACCATGAGTCAGCATCGCGCACGAGCATCTGGATCACGCAGTTCTCTGCAAAATCCTTCTGATAATAGTTCTGCAGGATGAAGCTGAAGCTGCCTGTCTTTAGCAAGGCAATGCTGCCGTCTTCATGCGTGAGCGTGAAGCCCAACGCCTGGTAGAACGATTTCGATACTGCGAAATCCTTGGCCGGTACGAACGGCCGCAGGGCCAATACCTCATCCATAGTCTTGCGTCTCCCCTACGCGAGTGGCGGATAATGCACGCCGGTCAGCGTCTCCGAAACATCCCACAGCCGCGACCACGTTGCGCGCTCCTGCGCCTGCGGTGCAAGTTTTGCGAGCCGGGGCGCGCCACGAATTTCCTGGAACCCATCGGGCCCCCAATACTGACCGCTATGCGCATCCGGCATCGTGGCCGCGTAGAGCCCGGGCAACGCGCCTTGCGCCGCATCCTGGCCGAGCACCGAAATCGCGAACTGCGCGGCGGAAGCGGCGAATTTCGGCATTCCGGTGGCGGCGATAAATCCTGTCGTGGCGACGCCCGGGTGCGCTGCGATGGCCGATAGGCGGGACGCGACGGCACGCGCGCGGCGATCGAGTTCGAGCGCGAATATCAGGTTCGACAGCTTGGACTGGCCATAGGCCTTGCGTCCGACGTAGCGGCGCTCGCCTTGCAGGTCGTCGAAATCGATCGCGCCACGCCGGTGCGCAATGCTGGCGATGCTCACGACGCGCGGCGCCGGCGACCGCAGCAAGGTCGGGATCAGCAGGCCGGTGAGAGCGAAATGGCCGAGATGGTTGGTGCCGAACTGGCGCTCGAAGCCGTCCACCGTGACGGCGCGCTGCGATTGCAGGCCGAGGCCCGCATTGTTCAGCAACACGTCGAGCTTCGGCAGCGTGTCGGCCATGCGGTCGGCAAAGTCGCGCACCGATGCGAGGCTCGCGACATCGAGCGGGCTGACGGTGAGCTTCGCTGCCGGATCGCCGGCGCGGATTTCAGCCGCGCGCGCTTCGCCTTTGCGCAAATCCCGCACCGCGAGGATCACTTCGGCGCCTTTCGAAGCAAGCACCTTCGCCGCCTCGAAACCGATGCCGCTCGAGGCACCGGTGATGATGATCGTGCGCCCCGCCTGATCGGGTATGTCGCTGGCCGTCCACTTGCTCATCGCTCTGCCGCTCCGGCTGTGTTGCGTACCCCTATGCCAGAAAACCGCTTGCCTCACGACCGGAAGCGCACCCGCTTGCCCTGTGGCGCGCCGATCACCTCGTCGTCGCGCATGACAATGCGCCCGCGCAGGATGACGGATACCGGCCAGCCCTGCACGCGCATGCCGGCGAACGGCGTCCACCCGGCGGGTGTGGCGATCCAGTCGTCCTCGATCGTGCGGGTGGCGTGCATGTCGACGATGGTGAAGTCGGCGTCGTAGCCGGCAGCGATACGTCCCTTGCCGAGGGCGCCGTACATCCTCGCGGGGCCGGCCGCCATGAGGTCCACGAGGCGGCCGAGGCTGAGGCGGCCGGCATTCACGTGGTCGAGCATGATCGGCACGGTGGTCTGCACGCCGGTGAGGCCCGCCGCCGTGTCGGGCCACGGGCGCTCCTTTGCGGCACGGCTGTGCGGAGCGTGGTCGGAGCCGATCGTGTCCACCATTCCGTTGCGGACCGCCTGCCAGGCGGCGTGCCAGTGGCGCTGGCCACGGATGGGCGGGTTCATCACCGCGTAACCGCCGAGCCGGTCGTAGCATTCAGGGCCGATCTGGGTGAGGTGGTTCACCAGTACTTCGGCGGTCGCGATGTCGCGAAAATCCGCCAGGTAGGCGAATTCCTCCTCGGTCGAGACGTGCACGATGTGGGCCGGCCTGCCTGTGCGCCGCGCCAGCGCCATGATGCGGCGTGTGCCGAGAAACGCGCATTCCTCGTCGCGCCACTCCATGTGCGCGCTGTAAGGCATGCCACTGTGGAACAGCGGCGCACGCGCCTGCAGCCGCGCTTCATCCTCGGAATGGAAGGCGATGCGGCGGCTTCCGGCGCGCATCACCGCCTCGATGCTGGCATCGTCTTCCACCAGCAGGCCGCCCGTCGTACTGCCCGCGAACACCTTGATGGCGCACACGCCGTCCGCCGCTTCCAGCGACGCCAGATTGGCGACGTTGGTTTTCGTTGCAGCGACATACAGGCCGATGTCGCAATAGCTGTGCGTATCCACGTAAGCCTGCTTCACGGCGAGGCTTGCCGCATCGATCGTCGGCGGCGTGGTATTTGGCATGTCGAATACGGTCGCAATGCCGCCCAGCAGGGCGGCCCGGGTGCCAGTCGGAATGCTCTCGACGGACGGGTCGCCGCCAGGCTGACCCGAGTCGCGCAGATGAACATGCGGGTCGATCAGGCCCGGCAACACATGCAGGCCCTTGGCATCGAACACGGTCTCTGCGTGGTTGTCCGACGACGCTGCGAGTGTGGCGATCTTGCCGCCGCGCACTCCGATGTCTGTGATCGTTTCGCCCCACGGGAGCAAAACCCGGCCCTTCTTCACGATTAAATCATAAGTGCTCATCTAAGCTTCTTTCAGACGGTCCTCGGTCCTGGGCCCCGTACGCAATGCTGGACATGGGACCCTCGTGTGTGCTGCGCTGCAGCATCGGGGTGGAATTAAACTGTGCCAGGCGACGGCAAGAAGATTGCCCAGCTCACTGGGTTCGTGGTCGGATACAAAACGGAAACAGAATGACTTAACGCGTAACGAAGCTACCTGAAGGAGAGTTGGTATGGTGCAGCTGGTTCTTGTATATTGCCTCATGTCGGACGGGTCCGCCTGTGTGGAAAATCGGCCGATGACCGAGTATCCGCTGACGGCCATGAGTTGCATGGTGGAAGCGCAGCCGATGGCCTCCGGCTTTCTCCGCGAACATCCGAAATACCACTTGGCCTCGTTCCGCTGCGAGATCGACAAGCCGGTCGAAAAGCAGGCCTGATCGCTCACGTGCCGGCGAGCGCATCGAAAAGATCGCCGTCGGCCGAGCGCCCGATGATGTTGGCCTGGTGCCACAACGCGTAGAATAGCAGCGACCAGGACGCGGCGCCCTCGCGCTTTCCCGAGGCGGCCTTGAACAGCGAACGGACCTTGTCCGGCCGTGCAATCTCCTGGATCCCGGGCTGCGCTGCGACAAGTGCTCCGATCCTGGTTCCGTCCTCGGCGATCCACGCGCCCACCGGTACGGTAAAACCCTGTTTCGGCGCGAACGGCTTGCTCGCCGGCATCGTTTTCGCCAACCACGTACGCAACAGGTACTTGCCGCGCCCGTCGCGCACCTTCAGCGCGTCAGGCAATGTGAATCCGGCCTCAACCACCGCAGGGTCGAGGAACGGCGTACGGCCTTCCACCGCATGCGCCATCAGGCAGCGATCGAGCTTCAGCAGCAGATCGTTGGGCAACCAGTCCGCCATGTCGGCCGCCTGCGCCGCCTGCAATCGGGTGCGGCCGGCGCGGTTCGCCTGGGCCTCGGCTGCAACCAGGCCGTCGCGCCATGTGAGCGGCGTCGTGCGCATGATTTCGAGCCGGTCGAATGTGCCGCGCCCCCGCATGACGCGGCCGCCGAGATACCAGGGCCGCATGGCGCTCCTGTACCGGCCGTATCCGCCGAAGATCTCGTCACCGCCCTCGCCGGATAGCACGACCTTCACATCCTGCCGTGCGCGGCGGGCCAGGAACCATGACGGGATGATCGCATAATCGGCGGCCGGATCGTCCATTGCGGCGACGATGGCGGGCAGATGCCGCCACACATCGGCGCGGGTGACCTCGATCGCTTCGTGATGCGCGCCGACCGATTTCGCGACCGCCGCCGCTTGTGCCCGCTCGTCGGCCGCACCCGGCACGTCGAAGCCGGCGGTGTAGGCGAGCACCGGGCGCTCGTTGAGGCGCGCCATGGCCGCCAGCACGCAGGCGCTGTCGATGCCGCCGGAGAGGAACATGCCGTAAGGCACGTCGCTCCTCTGGTGCAGGTCGACACTCTCCATCAACGCGGCATCGAGCCGCTGCAGGGCCGCATCCTCGCCGATTTCGTGCGGGCCCCCGTCCGGGAGTGCCGCTATGCGCTTGCGGTCCACCAGCCGGCCATCGGCGATGCGGACGGTCTCTCCGGCCAGCAATCTCGTGATGCCGGGATAGATCGTCTCGGCCCCCGTGGTGAACTGCATCTGCAGCAACTCGTCGCGCGCGGCAGGGCGCACCGCACGCGGAACCAGTCCGGATTGGAGCAGGGCGGACGGCTCCGAGGCAAAGGCGATGCCCGCTTCGACATGGGCGAGGTAAAGCGGCTTGATGCCGAACGGGTCCCGCGTGAGAGTGAGAGTGCGGGCGGCACGGTCATGGATCGCAATGGCGAACATGCCGCGCAGCTGCTGCGCGTAGGCGTCGCCCTCGGCACGGAACAGGTGCAACGGCGGTTCGCAATCGCTACCGGTCGCGAACGCGACGCCCGGCATGGCGGCGCGCAACTCACGGAAATTGTAGATCTCGCCATTCGCGACCAGTGCCGCGGCGCCGGCGAAGAGCGGCTGGTCGCCGCCCTCGAGATCGATGATGGCGAGCCGGTTATGGACCAGCGCCACCTGGCCCAGCACCATGCTTCCCGAGCCGTCCGGCCCGCGATGCGCCAACGCCTGTGCCATCGCCGCAAGCACCTCGCGGTCGGGGGGCGCGGCGCCGGGAAGCAGGGCCACGCCCGCGATGCCGCACATCAGGCCTTCTCCACGCGTTCGAGGAAGCCGCGCCATTGGGCCACTACCGCGGCCTCGCTGAACGACGCTTCCCACGCGATGCGGCCGGCGCTCGCGAAGTTTGCAGCCATGGTCGGGTTCTGCAGCACGCTTTCGATGCCGGCCGCCAAGGCGATGCCGCTCCCGGGTGCCACCAGAACCCCGGTGCGCCCGGTATCGAT
>CAZZVF010000008.1:0-25268 GCA_964657355.1 uncultured Buchnera sp. | reverse complement strand
TGGCGTGGTTGAGATTGGGGTGGCTCAGGGGAAGTAGGGAAGGACTGCTTTTTTGAAAAAAAGCAGCAAAAAACTTTTCTTTCTTGGGGCGGGTCGGTTTCATCCGGACGAATCGACCTGTCCTCAAGAGTCAAAGTTTTTTGGTCCTTTGTTTCAACAAAGGACTGCTGTCGCCTGCCTGTTTATCTTTGCCACATTATTGGTGGCCGACCGCCTCCTTCCCCCCGACCTGTCGCGCCTTCGCGCTTCCAAGGAGGTGCAAGCGGCAGACGGCCAACTGCTCCGCGCATTTCCCGCAAGTGGGGGCATGTGGCGCCTGCGGACAGGCGTGGCCGACGTGGATCCAAGTTACCTGAAATTGTTGCTTGCTGCTGAGGACAGGCGATTTCGCAACCATGGCGGCGTCGATGCGGGCGCGTTGCTGCGTGCGGCGGCGCAGTATGCGAGGTTTGGGCGAATCGTCTCCGGCGGCTCCACGCTCAGCATGCAGACGGCGCGGCTGCTTGAGCCGCACCCGCGCAGCGTCGTCGGCAAGCTGCACGACCTGCTGCGCGCGTGGCAGCTGGAGGAGCGTTACAACAAGGACGCGATCCTCTCGATGTATCTGACGCTGGCGCCGTTCGGCGGCAACGTAGAGGGCGTGCGCGCGGCGAGCCTCGTGTGGTTCGGTCACGACCCAGCCCGGTTGTCCGAGGCGGAGGCGGCGCTGCTGGTCGCGATCCCGCAATCCCCGGCGCGCCGGCGGCCGGACCGGCATTTTAAGGTAGCTCAACGGGCGGCGAGCCTTCTTGTGGCAAGGCTTGTGGCGCAAGGGACGCTGCCCGCCGCGTGGTCGGACGCCGCATTGAAGGGATGGACCGCCGAGCCGCCGATGCGCCACAAGCTGCCCCGGTATGCCGCGCTGTTCTGTTCCGGGCTGGCGCGCGCCGCTTCACCGGGCGCCACGATCCGCAGCACGATCGACTTCGGCCTGCAGCGCCGGCTGGAAGCGCTCCTCGGCCGCGAGATGGCCGCCGAACCGCCGCAGGTGGGCGTGGCAGCCATGATCGTGGACAATCTCACCCGCCGCGTCCGCGCCAGCATGAGTGGACGTGGACCTGGCCTGCCCGGCGCCGCACTCGACCTCACCGCGGCAAGGCGCTCCCCCGGCTCGGCGTTGAAGCCGTTCATCTACGGCATGGCATTCGACGCCGGCCTGCTGCACCCGCTGACGCTGATCGGCGACGCGCCCGGCCTGATACCGGGATACGCACCGCATAACTTCGACGACCTCTATCACGGTGCGATCACCGCGCAGACGGCGTTGCGGCAATCCTACAACGTGCCCGCCGTGCAGGTGCTGCAGGCGGTCGGGCCCGACCGGTTCGTGGCAGGTTTGCGCCAGGCCGGTGCAGCCGTGGCGATGCCGGGCCGCCAGGCGAGCCTTGCCGTGGCGCTTGGCGGGCTGGGCATCAGCCTGTCGGACATGGTGATGCTCTACGCTGCGCTGGGCGACGATGGCCGCGCGGCGCCGCTGGTGCGCGTGCAAGGTGCTACGACCCGGAAGGCGGCGTTCATGGGCCCGCTCGCGGTGTATTACCTGCGGCAGGTCCTCGAGGGATCGCCCCCGCCGCCGGGCATGGCCTACGCGTCGCTCACGGGCGGGCGCGCGGTCGCGTTCAAGACCGGCACGTCATACGGCTTCCGGGACGCCTGGGCGGTCGGCACCTCGCCCGGCACCACGATCGGGGTTTGGACCGGGCGGGTGGAAGGCACGCCGCGCCCGGGCAATGTCGGCCGTGCCGCCGCGGCGCCGATGATGCTGCAAGCCTTCGGCCTGCTGCCGCCCGAGGCCGAGGCGGCCCCGCCCCCGCCATACGGCGCCATCCTGGCCGACAGCACCGCGCAGCTTCCGGCTTCCCTGCGCAGGCTCGGTGCACCGCCGGACGCCCTGCCGCATCGCCCGCTGATGGACTATCCGCCGCCCGGTGCCACGATCGATCTGGTTCGCGCGGAAGGTTCGGCGGCTTACCTTCCGATCACGCTTCGCATCCGCGGCGGGACTGCGCCGTTTCGCTGGATCATCAATGGCCGGCCGGTGCCTGGTCGCGACGCGGAACTGAGTTGGGAACCGGATGGTCCCGGTGCGGCAATGATCACGGTGATCGGGGCGGACGATCTTGCCGTGCATGGCAGTTTCCGCATGGAACCGGATTAAGTACCGACCAGGCAGAACAAGCCGGTATCCATTCGCCGGCTTCCAGGTGGAGGAGCCTATCGAGTGGTGCGGATCGGCGCGCTCCACCTCTTCGTCGTCCCGAGGATCCGATGCCGAAGGCAAATCGGTCTCCGCACGCCTCGGCCAGGCCCGCAACCCCAAATTCGCCGAGCCACTCAGCAAGAGGCGACCCGGCCGATAGTCTTCATCGACCGTCTTTCTGATGGCCGGGAGTCAGGGGCGCTCAGCATTTCGTCGATGATGGCCCGGTCGAGGCCGCGAATGAGGTCAGCGGGATCGGACGGGCGCGGCCTCAAAAACCGTTTGCGCGATCGGCTTCGCGCCAACGGGCTGTTCCGTGAGATCACCTCCTGGAAGCTGCGCAGGTTCGTACCGATCGACACCAGCGGCGCGGCCATTCTGGCGAAGGTGCTGGAGCGCGTCGGCAGGCCTCAGTTCACATCATGGCGTTGGAGGCGTCCGCATCACGGCGGCAGGGGGCGGCGGCGCTGGAGTCCTCTCGCATCCGGGCACGGGGTAGCCCCCGCTGCGCTGGATCTTGCTGTACATGGCAGTTGCATGACGCATGTGACATAGCTGCCGTGGCCTCGAAACCGAGGATCTGACTACCGTCAACGAGGGCTGAGGCGGCTCAGCGCCGTAGCCGCAGAATTGCAGCGTCTTGGTAGCCGAAGGCCTGTCTGTGCATTCCGACAATATCGAAGATCTTGCCCCATTCCCTCCTTACCTGAAACGCCAACTGGTGCGTAGTCCGGTAATATGCAGGTTCCTCGATTTTGGTGTCGAGGGCAGGATCGACCTGGCTATCGTCGAAGCCTGATTCGTGCAGCGATCTCCAGTAGTCAAAATCGTGATGGATCGAGGCAAAGGCGGCAGCAGCCTCACTTCCGAAAGTTATGATGGCAATACCGTCTGGCCTCAGAACACGGGCTATTTCGTGAAGCCACGCGGCTTGTGCCTCCCGTGTCAGGTGCGTCATAACCGAAAGCCCAACCACTAAGTCAACGCTCCTTGCTGCAAGCCTTGTCGGGGGCCAAAGCGGCCCTGGCACGAACTCCCCGCCTACCAGATGTTTCTGACACCAAGCGATGTTCTCGTGATCGATATCTATCCCGATCACCCGACTTTCGGACCAGTAACGCATGAAATGACGGGTGAGGCGGCCGTGCCCGCAGCCCCAATCCACCACGACTAATCCTGACCGGTCTCGCACACCATGAAGCTTGGCCAGACTTTCGAAAGTTCTGAATGCATCGTAGCCGGTGAAAGCAACGGTCGTATTACTGGACCAAGTCTGCACTCTGCTAAGCTGCGTCACATCCGAAGGGAAGTTCGCAAAGTCGGCGAAGTCCTGCGGGATCCATATCCTTCCACGATCAGGCCAGTCCGACTCACCGTCCTCAAGCTCATAAGGGAAGTTCAACCTAATGCTGAGCGGCTTGGAAAGCGACCGGGACCGGCTGAGATCAATCGTAATCCGGATCCCGGACAATGAAGCATTCGGCCAGTACCAATAATGCGCGCCAAACTCGGGCGACCGCAACGCATACTCGACCGATACGTCGAGTCCATCTGGATGGCTGACGGATAACGCGCCTGGATCGCCGCGCGGCGGCAAACACGCGCCGCTTAGAACAACGCGCGCTCCGTCAAACGAGATCCATGGGATGGACCACAAGGGCGCTGCCGTGAGGTCGAACACATCGGCGGCTGAAAGACTCCGACTGTTTCGCACAGCCCTACGAGGTTTCAGCAAGGTTGACCCAAGTACGTGCCCGCTTTGTGCATCCTCTATTGTCACATGAACGTCTTTCCCCACGGTCGATGGAGACAATGCACACTCAAAACGTACAAAGTCGCTTTCCAGGGTAACAGGAACGCGCGCCCAGGCTACGCCATTGCATACAACACGGACAGGCGTGCCCTCTATACTCAACAAGGACGCCGCCGTTAGCCGGCCATGCAATAATCCCGGCTCCGTAAAGTCGAGGAAAAAATCCGGGGGCGATGTCAATCTACTGTCTACCGCTTCTTGCTGCGCCAGAAAACCAGGCCGCGACATTTAGTGATCCCCTATTTTACTAGCCTGACGGCGGTACTCACTGTTTTCGGGGTCCAGTTCCACCGCACGTGTGATTGCCTCGCGGGCGGCGCCTTGACTGCCCAACGCATTGCGTAAGACAGATGCCCAATACCAGAGGTTGGCGTGATCCTTGATCGTAAGGAGCGCGTTTTCCGCTACGTCAATGGCAAGCTGCGGCTCACTCTGCTGAATTAACGCGTAGACGAGCAACTCGGCGAGAGCTCCGTTCCAGGGTGCGGCATCGACCGCGCTTTGCGCTAGCTGCACAGCTTCTGACGCTCGTTGCATAGCAAGCGCCAAACGTGAACACAGCGCCAGGATCGCGAAGTCGTCGGGTCGGCGAGCCAGCGCTGAAGAGGCGAAACGAACCGCTTCTGGTAAATTCCCGGCCTTCTCAAAGACTAATCCAGCAGCGAAGCCGAAGATAGGGATCTCGAGACACGATCGTTCGAACTGCTGGATTAGAGCCGCCGCCTGCTGCGGCGCTTTATGCATAACGGTCGCTGCCCGTAAGATCGCCGCGCCAGCATCACCGGAGTAGTCGGTTAGATACAACCATTCATACCGCTCAAGCACATGGTCCGACTGGAACGATCCAAGACGTCGTTCCGCAACCTGGCTGATGACAATGTCGGCGCGCCATTCATCCACTGCATCCAGCAGGACACGCGACGTGGTTCCAAGCGTCAGGAGATCTGAGAAGCTTCTTGCAAGATACGGCGCGAGGTCCGTCATGAAAGAATCTCGAAACGCCAACGCTCGGCAAGCTGGTGCGCCGGGCGCCTTGAACGCCGCTCCCGTCTGCCTCGCCGGCCCGGAGCAGTCAAGAACACGGAGAGGCTCGTTGTCGCTGAACCGAACCACTGGTATGTCCGACTGCTGCTCCGGATCGCACTGCGATCCAAGATCACCGTAACTCCGCCGAAACTCGAATTGCATCGCGTACTCCGGAACCGTCGCGCAGGGTACGACCGAGGCAACTACACGCATGAGTTCACGGTAAGCGATGTAGCTCCCATAAGTCGTCCAGTGCGAGTCGGTTTTCTGATAAACGTCCAGGCCTCCTCGCGCCTCCCGAAGGGCTTGCAGTGGAGAGACAAACAAGACACCGGGGATGTCGCCCATGGCCTTGAGGAATGTCACTCCGGGTGAGCAGAAGTCCCGCGAATAGCATTCCGGCAGATCCTCCCGGCAAACCGACGGTGCATCTGGTGTAACAAAGAAAATGTAGGGAATACCGCGGTTGCGCAGTTCGCTGCCACGCCTGATTAAGGTGGCACGCCATTGGGCGAGGCACGATTCTGAAAGGCTTCCGCCTCCGGTAAATACTTGAAGATCGAAACCATCCTGCTGACCGAGAAATAGGCGGCCATTCAGGCCTCTCACAACCGAGGCGACGGTCCCGAGCATTTTACTCTATCCCAACGCTCGAAGTTGCGCTTTGTAGCTTTTCAACGCGTGCCACGAGTTGACCGACCGTCTCGACAAAGCCTGCATGTTCTTCAGCGATCGGTATTTTCAGTCGTTTCTGTATTCGGACAAGCAGCACCGAATGGCCTAGCGAATCCCAGCCCGCTACATCGTCGACGTGGGTCGAAAGAGTGATGCGGCCCTGCGGGATGTCGAATGTATCCTCGACGAGTGACATCACGGTCAAGGCGGTCGTCGTTGTTCTCGGTGTCATGCTGCTCGACCTAGTTCAAAACGCCTGCGGTTTTCCTCACGACTCAGTTTTCCGCTTGTGGTTTTCACCAACTCACCGGCTGGAACCAGTTCTACGCGGAACAGGGTGAGTCCGAGCTTGCTAAACACAGCTCGCTTGATGTCTCGCTCGATCAGCACGAAATCGGTAAGCGAAGGATCAATCAACTCGGCTAGAACAATTGCTTCGTCACTCCCGGCCGCTTCCCGGTAGCTGCCAAACGCCACGGCCCGCCCTGGCTTTACGCCTGAGACGCCATTGACGACCAACTCAATATCATGTGCATAGAAGTTGCGTCCGTGCACAATGATCAGGTCCTTGGAGCGGCCCGTAATGAACAGCTCTCCATCATGAATGAACCCCAGGTCACCAGAGCGATACCATCCGCCATCGAACGCTGCCGCACTCTTTGCCCCATCCCTGAAATAACCGCTGAACATCGAGTTGGACCGGATCTGCACCTCGCCAACTGCCGTAGGTTTGCTTTGACCGGTGTCACCTTCCGCGATTACATCGAGACCGGCTGGATTAGATGGGACGATGCGGAGAGAGGTTCCATTTACCGGCGTTCCGCACGACACAAGTCTCACCGTCGAGGCGTCATGAACGTCGCGGAGGCGAACGATCGAATGCCCCGTGATGAGGTCCCGATCTGCGAAAACAACTCGCGGAGTCACCGAGAGATCGGTTTGCGTCACAGCAAAGACCGTCTCAGCCATTGCGTAGCAGGTCTGTAAGGCACTTGTACTAAGGCCACAACTGCTGAATTGATGCTCGAAATGTTCTAATGTCTCAGCTCTACAAGGCTCCGAACAGTCGATGAATGCCCGGATCGAGGACAAGTTATACTTGCCGCTCCGGTCAGCGGTGCGAACGAGGTGTGCAAAAGCAAAGTTCGGCAGCCAGCACAGTGTCGCACCGAAACGCTCAATTGCTATCAACAAGATGTCCGGGCGCGTCACCCAATCAAACGCATCAAGCGAGATGATGGTCGAACCCATCGCTAAGGGTAGCAGGAAACCTGTTATCAACCCCATGTCATGATATAAAGGAAGCCATGTCGCCACCGTGTCGGCTTGCGTCATCGACAATTTGTCAGTGTAAGCGGTAATCTGGCTTGCTACTTGTTCATGAGTGAGAACCACACCTTTCTTCAGGCCCGTCGTTCCAGAACTATGCTGGAGAAGAGCCGGGGTATTACTGACGACCGGATCGTTCATCGCCGGCAGATTGCATGAAGAAGGAGCCGGTGGTGCTTCAACATCTATTACCTTAGCTTTGGCCGAAGCAATCTTTCTAAGGTCCGCAAGGATTTCTGAGTAGCTTATGATCAACAGAGGATCGATCCGCTCGAATATAGTTCGATGCGCCTGCCAATACAGCGCCGCGTCCTGTTTCGGAGTGGGATAAGGCATAAAACAGGGCAGCAGCCCGACACGCATAGCACCAAGATACGTGCAATAAGCATCCACGCCATGGCGCAGCATAATGATTACGACGCGCCTCTCGGCGTCGATCCGGGCATGGTCCCTGTCGTGCAGGATTTTGGCCCAATATTCGACGGAGGCCCAGAGATCTGCTCGGCTCAGTTGCCGCCAGCTGTCTCCGCTCGCCACCAGAATGGCAGGTCTCCACGGCGCGGTCTTGGCATGCGCTGCAACAGCTTCAATAACCGATGTGACCATCAGGCAGCACCCCGCCTTACCTGCGTCTTGCGGGGGGATGAGTTTCTTTGCCTTGATTTCAGCGGCACGACGGAAGCGCTTCCTTGAACGCTGCTTACTTCGTCGAAGACATCCGCTATAAGGCGGGGATTGAATATCTCATCCCAGCTGGACGTCGGCGGAACAAACCTTTGCTGTTCGCGTCTCTCGAAGTCCTCTGCTCTATCCTTCGCTGCTCCAATTGCCCGGGCTACGTCCTCGACTGAAAGCTCGCAAGGTATTATATTGGCACATTTCCCTGACAGTTGGGCTGCACTCCGGTTCTCGTAGACATTAGTAACGACGATCGCGCCGGTTGTCGCGAATTCAAATGGAACCACACTTGGATGGGGCGCATACATCAAGCTAACGCCAACATCCATCGAGGCGCACATTTTACAATAGGCTGTTTCGGATTGCTTTTGATGCAGCCTCAGCTCGTGACCACCGCCAAGGTCGACGGGTGGCAGCCGGCTAAGTGCTCCGACTCCTTCGAACCGCCACTCGGGCCCAAAGCAGGAGTCGGCACAAAGCTGCTGTAGAGCAAGAATAGCCACCTCGAATAGGTTTCGGCTCGCATGTGCCTCGGGTCTTGCATAAAGCACAAGCATGCGAGTGCGCTTCGCGCGAAGCTCTGCGGCGCCTTGGAGCGGCAGTTGGTTGATTTTATGCTCAAAAACTACGTGCTTCCTCTTTCTCTCAAGCTCGAAAGGGTCCTCGAAGACACCGATCTTTCTCGCAGCGAAATACGTCCGCAAGAACTCGCTATTTATGATCGCGTAATGTGGGGTTCTGTAGAGCTCCTCACATAAAGCACGTGGAGCACCATTGTCATAGAACACAGGCTCGTACTCTTGTGCAAGCAAGATGGGTAGTTTATTGCCGGCAATGGATGCAAGTTTAGAACAGAGCGGCAGGTCCCAGACGGAGTACGCGATAAATCTATCTAAATGGGAAATTCTCGACTTGGTAAATTCTTGTCCGCTCAGCATCGGGATGGACGAGAACGCGCTTCTGACGGCGGCCGACGTTTCGTGCAGCAGAAAATAGTCCCGGCTTGGCTCTTCATCAAGACAGACGATTTTTACGGCACGACCGTCCCGCAGCATGGCAATGATAAACCAAATTGCAGCCCGGTATCCGCCGAACATGATGTCTGGGTTTAGCGTCGGGAAGAAAAACCATGTTGTTTCGGCATCCTGCATGCTGTGGTCAAGCTGCGGTAACGCTCTTGATTTCGCCAGCCGTTTCCCCAGTTCCCCCGTACGCTGCAACAACGTCGGTGTCGTAATTCCGGGCATCCGGGCCTCGAGGGCCAGCGTGAGATCGTGCCGGGGCAAACGGCCCTCAATGCGCCCTGAATAAAGATAGTGATAAAAGCCTGATGGCAGCCAGCCGTCTTTCAGGGCCAACTTAACCTCTGGATAAAAGGCTCTATACCAGGATTCATCAAACCACGGATTTGGCGAGTGGCCAGCTTTGGCACCAAACTTGATGTAGTGCTCGAATGGATCATCATTCAAACCGTCCTGCATATAGGTTTGTCTATACCAGTCACGGTTGAAGGCCGCCTCAATGATCAGTTGCCCTTCGTTACTGGAACGTTTCTCCTTTCTGCGTTCGGTTTTGTAGCCAAGCAGTCTACCATATATGTTGTAATGTTCGAGCGGCGTGATGCTCGGAAAGGCCTCGATAAAGGCCGCTGCCGATGGGTTGAGTTTTAAATATACGTCGCCGTTGATCGCCGTCAGCTGCGGTTCGACAGACGAGATTGCCGATGCAGCAGCAGAAAGTGTCGGATTTGGCCACCGGGCTTCGATGATGCCGCGTTTTACGTAATGGACAAACCCGGACAAGAGTCCGTGGGAGCGGATTGCAGCTCGCACATCCTGGTAGTGGTCGACATACCAAGCCTCATCAAAAAACACGTTTGGACTGATAGCACTGCATCTACGACTGAAGTAAAGTCGGGCAATCTGGATCTCTGGCGTCTGCGGTTCACAAAGACCTAGTCCCACCATCTGACAGCGCATGCGGTTGACGTCAAAAGCAGAGACCAAGGCATCGAGCTCGGTGTCAGACCAGGAGGCGCCAAGAGCAACTAAAGCGATGCTGCGGACAGCGAGAGACATGGCTTCAGACCTACGACAATCAAATACAGTCCTCGTTCGTGGAAATGCCACCCGAGGTTGCATGAACATTAACAAGCCGAACTGGCATTTTCAATCTCAATCGTGAGCAATCAAACGAAAACTTGCCGCCCCCCAGTCGTTTCTATAAAATGAAGCGCATGTATAAATTGCGTAATTTTTTGGGGCGTAGTGTTCATGGTCAAGTTTGCGCATCATCAAATTACAAGCTTGTTCAACTGAGACGACGCTTTGACCAACCGCTTGTTGGTTGCCGACTTCCAGAAGCCTTCTAATGACCGATCGCCCGCCGCGGGTGTGCTGCGCCCAGGGGGGGCGTCAAACCCAGACGGCGCATCTGGGCGGTCCACTTCGATCGGAAAAAGCTCTAGACTTGTTCGCCGGCTTCCATTTTGGTTAGGAAGTCGGCCGCGTCTTGCTGGATCTTTTGGCGTTTCGATCGATCCATTCTGCCCAGGGTCTTTAGGGGCATGGCGAGTCTAATGTTGGCCGATAGGGCTTTCTCGTTTTTCGCGAAGAAGTTCCAGTACAGGTAATTGAACGGGCAGGCGGTGTCGCCGGTGGCGTCTTTCACGGTGTAGTGGCACGCTTTGCAGTAGTCGCTCATGCGGTTGATGTAGGCGCCGCTGGCTGCGTAGGGTTTCGACCCGACGATGCCGCCGTCCGCGAACAGGGCCATGCCGCGCGTGTTCGGCATTTCCACCCATTGATACGCGTCCGCATAGACGGCCATGTACCATTCATCGACGTCGTCGGGGTCCAGGCCGGCGAGTAAGGCGAAATTGCCGGTTATCATCAGGCGCTGGATGTGATGTGCGTAGGCGTGCGTGCGGGTGTCGGTGATGCACTGGTGCATGCAATTCATCCGCGTCTCGCCCGACCAGTAAAACCACGGCAGTTTCCTGGTTGCGCCAAGCGCATTCTTCGTGCCGTAGCCCGGCATGTTGAGCCAGTAGATGCCGCGGATGAATTCGCGCCAACCCAGTACCTGCCTGATGAAGCCTTCGGCCGCATTGAGGGGTGCGTGGCCCGAACCATAGGCCTCCTCTGCCGCCTGGCAGATCTCGCGCGGGTCGAGCAGCCCGGCATTGAGCGAGGTGGAAATCAGAGCATGGAACAGCGCCGGCTCGCCGGTCTTCATCGCGTCCTGCCAGTCGCCGAAAAGCGGCAGGCGCTTCTCGATGAACTCGGCCAGCGCAGCCCGAGCATCGTGCGATGTCACGGGCAACGAGAAATCGGCAGCCTCTCCAAAATGCTCGGCAAACCATTGCTCGACCAGGCTGATGACACCGCGCGTGATCCCGTCAGGCGCGAACTGTGGCGTAGGCGGTATTGCGATCGTCTTTGGCAAGCTCTTGCGATTATCCGGATCGAAGTTCCAGCGGTCGCCGACCGGATGTTCGCCGTCCATCAGGATCGCGTAGCGCCGCCGCATGTCCCGGTAGAAGAATTCCATGCGCAGCGAACGCTTGCCGCGTGCCCATGCGATGAATTCCTGGACGCGGCACAGATAGCGCGTGTCGTCGCGTATATCGACCTCGATGCCGGCAAGCGCCTGCCACTGGCGCATGTCCTCGGTCAGCCGCCACTCGCCCGCTTCGGTCGCCACCGCGCGCTGCGGACGGTGACGTTGCACCGCGCGCAGGAACTCGCCGCGCAGGCTGTGGCTGTTCGCCGCATCGTCCAGTGCGACATAGTCCACCGTGATGCCGCGCGCGCGCAGGGCCGCCGCGAAATGCCGCATCGCGGACAGCACGAGCACGATCTTCTTCTTGTGATGGCGGACGTAGGTGCACTCGGCGCGGACCTCCGCCATCAGCACCACGTCACGTGCGGGATCGAGGTCCTTCAGGGCCGAGACCGCGGCACTCAGCTGGTCGCCCAGGATGATCCGCAGGCACGCTGTCTTTCCAGCCGCATGGGTTGCAGCTCCAGGTTTCGCCGAAGCCGCGCGCGGCGTGCCTGCCAATCGTCAAATCCCTATGGTATCGGTCTCTGTATAAGCTGGGCGGCGCCGGCCGACCCGCAACCTCGAACAACGGCCATTGACCCTGAGACAGCTCCTGCTCCTCCGCCACGCCAAATCGTCCTGGGAAGACGCCGCCCAGTCGGACCATGCGCGTCCGTTGAATGCTCGCGGGCGGCGTGCGGCGGCCGCGGTGCGCACCGCGATCCGCGATCTGGGTCTGGTGCCCGATGTGGTGCTCGTATCGTCCGCGCGCCGGACCAGGCAGACGCTCGAGGCACTCGCCCCATGGGACGAGACGCCGATCATCGAGCCGATGGACCAGCTGTATCTTGCGACCCCATCGCAGATCCTGGGCATCATCCGGGGCGTGTCCGAAACGGTGCGCAGCCTCATGGTGGTGGGACACAATCCGGGACTGCACGACGTGGCGATGCTGCTCGCAGGGGCACGCGCGATGGCTTCGAACGGCGCCATGACGCAGCTTCTCGCTGCAGGCTTTCCGGCCGGCGCACTGGCTGAATTCACCGTCGCACGCTCGTGGGGCGAGCTGGATGAAGGTGGTGGCCGGCTGGTGCGGTTTCTCTGCCCGCGCGATCTGCCGGAAATGGCGGACTAGCCGCAATGGATGGTGGCGACGGGCACGATCTGCCGGACGGAGCGACAATTGCGGGCGAGGCAGCCCTGCCGTCCTTCGCGATCGATCCGCAGGATAATGTCAGCCTCGAATTCAGCCTGCCGCCCGACGACGCGGCCCGGCTTTGGCGCGCACCCGCTCTGGCACCGCATCGCAACGGACGCGTGCGCGCCACTGCCCTGCACACCATCTGGCACGACACGCCCAGCGGCATGCTCGCGGGCGGCGGTCTGGCCCTGGCCGAGCGGAGCGGACAATGGCGGCTGGAGCACCTGACGCCCGAGCGCGCACCGCACTGGCTGGCCGCCATGGTTCCCCCCGTGCTGGCGGAAGGCCCAAGCCCCGGCGCGCTCGGCTGCGACCTGCCGAGCGATCTCGTCCCCGTCGCAGCCTTTGCGGGTCGGCGGCGGACCCTGGCGCTGCAGGCGGCGAACGGTGACGAAGCGTCCCTCACTCTGCTCGAAGGTAGCCTGCGCGGCGTGGCAAGCGATCGCGCTTCATGCCGCGTCGTTTTGACCGGGCCCCGGCCCTTCGTCGGCGAACTGGCTCGTAAGCTCGGCGAACACACCACGCTGTCGGTTCCACGCGCCTCGATGGCGGCGGAAGCGAGGGCGCTCGTCTCCGGCAAGGCTGCCGCCGCGCGACGCCTGGGGGCGCCCGAAGTAGCGGTGGATGCGACAGTCGATTCTGCCATGACCGAGGTGATCGCGCATCTGGCGGACGTGATCCTGTATTGGTCAGGGAGGGTGCCCGCGAGCCCATCGGACCCGGGTGCCTCCGCCGAGCCGGTGCACCAGATGCGCGTCGCGATCCGGCGCCTGCGCTCCGCCCTTTCGGTGTTCAAGCAGATAGGAGGCGACGCGGTGGGAGCACTCGCTCCCCGGCTGAAAGCGGTCGCGGCAACGCTTGGCCCTGCGCGCGACTGGGATGTGTTCATTGCCGGCACCGGACAGGCGGTCAGCCACGCTTTCGCCGCCGACAAACGCATCGCGGCCCTGATGGCGGCGGCCGCTCGCAAGCAGGAGGCGGCCTATGGCGACCTCACAGCGCTGCTTGCCGGCCGCGAGTGGCGCAGGCTGGAAATGGACCTTGCGCTGCTGCCGATCCTGCGCCCCTGGGAAGCGACAGGCGACGACGAAAGCAGCGCTGTGCTCGCCGGATCGGCGCGCGCGTTCGCGGCGAAGATGCTCGGCAAACGGCTGAAGCATGTTCTGGCCCCCGGCGAGGATGTGCTGCAGCTCGAAGGGCAGGCGTTGCACGACATTCGCAAACAGGGAAAACGCCTGCGCTACGCTGCGGAGTTCTTTGCCCCCTTGTTCGGCCACAAGGCCGCGCGGAAATACCTGCATCGCCTTGCTGACGTGCAGGAAGCCATCGGCATGGTGAATGACGGCGCGGTCGCGGCCGCGCTGATGGCGGAACTGGGCGGCGGCGCGGACCGGGCTTTTGCTTCGGGCGTCGTGCAGGGTTTCATTGCAGCCCTGCACGAGCAAACCGCGGGGGACGTCGAACATGCGTGGCGGCGGTTCTATGGACAGACGCCGTTCTGGGAGTAAGGGCGCAGGTAAGGGAAGGCCTTCTTTTCTGAGGGAAAAGAAGCAAAAGACTCTTGCAAGTGCTGTCGCGGACCTCTCTGGCAGCGTGTCCATAATAATAAACAGTTTTTTGGTTCTTGTGTGGACGGCTCCCTCGACGCAAGTGTGAATTGGCGTTTTTGGCATTGTTCCAACAAAGAACTGCTTCACTTACGTCAACAGCACCGCATCCGGCTCGTGCCGAACCGCGCAGCCTCACGATCACGGAAAAACGCCTCGCGCGACATGGCCTCCTGGTCCGGATGCGTCACCGTCATGTGCGCCACGTAAGCATCGTAGCTCGGCTGGCCGACCATGAGCTGGGCGGTTTCGCCGAGTGCGCGGCCGAACGCGCCGATGTCGAGATTACGTCCGAAGCAGCGGCAGATCATAGGCTTGCTCCTGCGTCGAGATGCGTGGGTTGCCGAGAGCGCGGAACGCCGCCAGTGCGCCCGCGGCGAGCATTGTCACGACCACGGCCATGAACAGGGCGGCGAGTGCACAGTCGATATAGTCGTTGGTGATGACGCGGCGCATTTCCGCAAGTGACTTGGCGGGTGCTGCGATCTTGCCGACGTCGATGCTGGCCGAGAATTTCTGGGCGTGCGCCAGGAAGCCGATGGCGGGGATCGGCGAGAAGATCTTTTCCCATCCGGCAGTCATGGTGCAGATCGCGAGCCATGCCGTCGGCACCAAGGTTACCGCGGCGTAGCGCTGCCGTTTCATGCGGAACAGCACGACGGTGCACAGCGTGAGCGCGATGGCGGCCAGCATCTGGTTGGAAATGCCGAATAGCGGCCACAGCGTGTTGATGCCGCCGAGCGGATCGCGCACGCCCTGGATCAGGAAGAATCCCCAGCCTGCAACCGCTAGTGCAGTCGCCGCGATATTGGCGGCCCAGGATTTTGTCTCGCGGAAGGCCGGTAGCAGCGCACCTGCCAGATCCTGGATCATGAAGCGCGCGACGCGTGTTCCCGCATCGACCGTGGTGAGGATGAACAGCGCCTCGAACAGGATCGCGAAGTGATACCAGAACGCCATCAGCACCTTGCCGCCGATGGCGCCCGACAGGATCTGCGCCATGCCGACGGCGAGCGTAGGCGCACCACCCGATCGCGAAAGGATTGTTGTCTCGCCGACATCGTGCGCGATCTGCGTCAGCACGTCGGGTGTGATGACGAAACCCCATGAGGAAATCTTCGCCGCTGCATCCACGGCCGTGGTGCCGATCAACCCGGCGGGTGCGTTCATGGCGAAATAGGCGCCGGGGTCGAGCACGCAAGCGGCGATCAGGGCCATGATGGCGACAAAGCTTTCGGCGAGCATGGCGCCGTAGCCGATCATGCGCGCCTGGCCTTCGCGCTCGAGCATCTTCGGCGTGGTGCCGGACGAGATCAGCGCGTGAAAGCCGGAGACCGAGCCGCAGGCGATGGTGATGAACAGGAACGGGAACAGCGAGCCCGCGAACACCGGCCCGGTGCCGTCGACGAAGCGGCTCAGCGCCGGCATGCGCAGTTGAGGCATGACAACCAGGATGCCGAGTGCCAGCGCGCAGATCGTGCCGATCTTGAGGAACGTCGAGAGGTAGTCACGCGGCGCCAGGATGAGCCACACCGGCAGCACTGCTGCGATGAAGCCATAGCCGATCAGCATGAAAGCGATCGACTCGGCGGAGTAGGTGAACATCGGTGCCCAGGCCGGGCTGGCGGCAACGGCGCCCCCGACCCAGATCGATCCCATCAGCAGAACGAAGCCGATGAGCGACATTTCGAGCACCCGGTGCGGCCGGAGGAAGCGCCCGTAGAGCCCCATGAACAGGGCGATCGGAATGGTCGCGAACACGGTCACGATGCCCCACGGCGAGCCGGCCAGCGCCTTCACCACGATGAGCGCCAGCACGGCGAGCAGGATGACCATGATGGCCAGCACGCCGACGCTTGCGACGGTGCCGGCGAAGACCCCCATTTCGGTGCGTATCATGTCGCCGAGCGACCGCCCGTCGCGCCGCACGGACAGGAACAGGGTCAGGAAATCCTGCACCGCGCCGGCAAAAACCACGCCGACAAGGATCCAGAGCGTGCCTGGCAAGTAGCCCATCTGTGCCGCGAGCACCGGGCCGACCAGCGGTCCGGCGCCGGCAATGGCTGCGAAATGATGGCCGAACAGCACCGTGCGGTTGGTCGGAACATAGTCCAGACCATCGTTATGGCGCATCGCAGGCGTCGGACGCGCATCGTCCAGTTGCAGTACGCGGGTGGCGAGGAAGCTGCTGTAGAAACGATAGGCGATGGCATAGACGCAGAGTGCGGCAATGAGCAGCCAGACTGCGCTGACGCTTTCGCCGCGGTTGAGGGCTAGTATGCCGAGGCTCGCCGAACCGAGCACCGCAGTGCCGCCCCAGATCAGCACGGTCCGTGGCTCCAGGCGCCTTTGCACCATGAGTTGCTGCTTCATGACCCGGCGATCCCCTGATTTTACCGCATTGCTTTTGCATCCATTAGCAGGCGGTGGCAGGCGGATGGCAAGGGTAAGCACGGTCCTGGACAGCCGGTCCAGCGTCCGCGTGCTATGCCTGCATCGACGGGAGGCTCATCGATGCAGATTCCGACGGTGCGCGTGCGGTGCAGCTGGGCTGGCGAGGATCCGCTTTATTGCGCCTATCACGACGAGGAATGGGGCGTGCCCGAATGGGACAGCCGCGCCTTGTGGGAAAAGCTCATGCTCGACGGCTTCCAGGCCGGTCTTGCCTGGATCACGATCCTTCGCAAGCGGGATGCATTCAGGGCGGCTTTCGCGCAATTCGATCCGTCGATCGTCGCACGCTACGGCGAAGCGGATGTGGAAAGATTGCTCAGCGACGCCGGCATCGTGCGTTCGAGGGCGAAAATCCTCGCCACGATCGGCAATGCACGCGCCCACCTGGAGATGCAGGAGCGGGGCGAGCGGTTCTCCGACTTCTTCTGGGACTTCACCGAGGGCAGGCCTTTGCAGAACCGCTGGGCGGACCGCAGCTTTGTCCCGGCTCAGACCGAGCTTGCTGTCGCCCTGTCCAAAGCCCTGAAGCAACGCGGCTTCAAGTTCGCCGGTCCCGTCATCGTCTATGCCTGGATGCAGGCGACCGGAATGGTGAACGACCATGTCGTCGGCTGCTTTCGCCACGCGGAAGTGGCCGCTTCATCCAAGTCGAGCCCGCGTGCCGCCTCCAAGTTGCGAGCGGCTCGCAAATAGCGCTTGACCCGCGACCCGGGCAAGCCTCAACTGAGAATGGTTCTCAACACGAGACCGAGTCCGAAGGATCGTCCGGATGCATAAATTGTTTGGGGTTGCCCTGCCGACCGGGCTGGAAATGACCTGCGGCGCGCGCCCGGTCTCAGGCATCGAAAGCGCGCAGTGTTTCCTTCAGCCGGGGCATGAGTTCGACGAAATTGCATGGGCTATGTCGGGAGTCGAGCTGCCAGACGAGGATGTCGTCCCAGCCGTCGCGTACTGCGCCGGTGCTTCCCGGTAGCGCAAAGAGGTAGGTGCCGTTCGCCACGCCGGCAAGTGCGCGCGACTGGATCGTCGATGTGCCGATCTTCTGATAGCTCAGCATCCTGAACAACTCGCCGAAACCTTCGATGCGTTTCTCGAGAACGCGGTCGAATGCTTCTGGAGTGACGTCGCGGCCGGTCACACCCGTGCCACCCGTGGTGATGACAACGTCGATTTGCGGATGTGCAATCCAGGCGCGCAGCTGTGTCTCGATCTTTCCGGCATCGTCGTGCACGATGCAGCGCTCCGACATGACATGGCCGGCATCGGTGACGCGTTTGGCCAGCGTATCGCCCGATGTGTCGTTGCTCTCATCACGCGTATCGGACACGGTCATGATGGCAATGTTTACCGGCAGGAACACGCGTTTTTCATCGATGCGGGACATCGTGCAGCCTCAGTGGAGCAATGCGAGCGCAGGCCGCACCGACGCCGGATGCATCGACGCGGATTCACGTCCGGTCTTGATCACTGGCGTATATTCAGGTCCGAAATGCGGCCACGCACCGGCTGCCATCGCATCGAGGCTCGGCTGGGGTAGCGAAAAACGCGCGGCGTAGCCCCACATGTTCGTCAGGATGCGCTGCACGAAATGCCGCGTTTCGTCGGTCGGGATTGTTTCCAGGAACAGCAGCGGGTCGTCACCCGCGGCATGCACCCATTTTTGCACGGCGCCGGGCCCAGAATTGTAGCTTGCGAGCACACGCAGTAGGTCGTCGCCGGCCAGGGACGCGTTGCTGAGATACGCGAGATAATCCTGGCCGAGCTTGAGGTTCATTGACGGGTCGCGCAGCGAGGCGCCATCGTGGCCGACGGCACCGGCGGCCACCGGCATCAACTGCATCAATCCGTGTGCACCAGCGCCCGACACGGCAGCCGGGTCGAAGTTCGACTCCACGTGTGCGACCGCATACACGAGTGCCGCGTTCAGCCTAAAGCCGCCGCGAGGATGCAGCGAAGGGACCGGCAGATCCGCCTCCGATGCGTCTACGACTGACGCAAGGTCGCCGACCAGATCGCTCAGGCCTGCCATCCCGGCGACCAGGAAGATTGCACGCGACAGGGGTGCACTGCTTTGCGCAGTGGGCCACAGCCGCCGCAGTTCCGCTTCGGCGCGTGCCAGCTCGCCAACCTGCAGCAGCGCGAAGGCTCTGCGGCCCTGGGGGGTCGCCGCAATGGCGCCGATATCCGCTTCGGAAACTGTCGGACTCGCCGGTGTCTCGGGAAGGCTCAATCCAAGCGCCCGGCGTGCCAACATGCCGTGCAGGGTCTGCGGCAATGACGCAGCTCGCAGCATCCAGGGGCGCCAGGATGCCGGATCACCTTGCCGGAGATAGGACCGGGCAGCCCAGTATGCAGCGCTGGCACGTAGGCCAGGTCCGGATTCATCGGCGGCGGAGGCGGCGCCGAACATGGCGCTGGCATCGTTGAAGCGTCCGCGGCGCCAGGCTGCGAGCCCGGCGACATAGGCAGCCTGCCCATCGCGGCCGCGCGACCGCTGCCAGGTATCCTGCCCCATCCTCTGGGCTGCGGCATCCCGGCCGTGCAGGAAAGCGTCGCGGGCGGCCTGCGCACCGGTCGGTTGAAATTCACCCCCCGTCGAAAACTTGGATGTCCTCAGCGAAGATTGGGCTGTCTCCAGCGTAGCACCGGACGGCGCAGGCGGCCGGGCCGCATTGGGCGGCAGCTTTTGCAACAGCAGGGCATAGATCGCGCACGCATCCGGCAGATCGGCATAGCGGCCGAGCCACTCCGATAATTCCGGGGCGGAAACCCTGGAGCCGCGTGCGAGCAGGCGGTCCGCGATGATGTGGCCGAGCAGGGTGTCGTCCGACAGGCGCTGCGTCTCGGCAATCGCCGCCGGGATGGCGCCTTGCCTCTGCAACGCGAAGATGTGGCGTATCCTTGCCGCCTCGCTGGGGGCGAGCGGCTGGGGCAGACCAACACCGCTCGACCCTGCCGGCGGACGGATCCGGGGCACGGCCATAGCCGTCTCGTCTGGGTAGGACGCCGATCCACCTCCGCTTTCCCCATGTGCAGGCCGCATTGCGGCACCTGCCAGGATCGCGGCGCCTGCCAGGACGGCGCGGGCGGCGGAAAGGCGGGAGATGGTTCGACCGATCCCTCGCATGGCGCAGCCCGTAGCAGCAAAGTTTTGGTGGGCGCAATCCCTGTGTTCAGAAGCCTGAATGCAGTCGCGATGCAGTGTGCCGGATCAGCTTCATGTCAAGCTGTTAATAGAAGGGGTATCACGTTTCGGTTACTGTTGGTCCAGGCGGGTTCGAAGCGTTAGCAGGTCTGCCCAGGCCTCACGCTTTGATAGCGGTGTTCCAAGCAGACTACGCGGATTCAGCATTGATAATGTTGGAACCCTTACTTCCCGTTCATCTATGCTTGTTTCATGCCAACGCCCGCGCATACGCCTTATTGTCTCGTCGCGTCCGGTGAGCGCGCGAGCCGGCAACTGGCCCAGGGCGACGATGATTCTAGGACGCGTCAACGCGAGGTGGCGCAGCAGGAAAGGCAGGCACGTCTGCACTTCCAGGTCGGTGACCGGACGGTTTCCGGGTGGTCGCCACGGTATCAGGCAGGTCAGCAGAACCTTGGTCCGGTCGAGGCCGATGGAGGCCAGCATCTTGTCCAGCAGGTCGCCAGCCGGTCCGGCAAACGGGCGCCCTGTCAGGTCTTCCTCGGCACCCGGCGCCTCGCCGACGAGCACAATGCCCGCTTCGGGGTTGCCATCCGCGAACACCAGGTTCGTAGCGGTCGCGGCCAGCGGGCATTCGGTGAAGGCGGCGAGGGCGGCGCGTAGGGCATCGAGGTTTGGTGCTGCTTGCGCGGTTTCGCGCGCCCGGGCTGCGGCGCCCGGGCGCAGGATTGCGGCGGCTGCAGGCCTTGAGGCAGGGGCTGCGAGCGTTGTCCGTTGCTGCTCCCCTTGCATCGTCTGCGGTGCCGGCGCAGCGCTGCGGCCGGCCTGCGCATCCGCTCGGGTGCGGTCGACAGGCGCCTCGTCAAGCGCCTCGTCCGCACCCCATTCGATCTGCAGACGAAGCGCCGCCAGCGCATCCATGAAGTGGGGTCCTCGGAAAGGTGGTGGCAGGCGTTGCGCGGGTCTGCGGCAGCTTTTGCACCCGTACCCCGTTTAGGCAATCTGACGGGGCCCAGGGCGCCCTGGCCTGCGCCGATCCACTTCCTTGGGGAGGAAGCAGCCCCTACTTAAGTCCCGACGACGCCCCATGACGCAGTTAACGAGGACCGCCACGCCGGATCACTCCGGGCAAAAGCAGCCTGCAGCATTCCGGCCAAGAGCGTCCAAAGAGGAACGACCAGCATGAGCGACACGACGCCCCCCGATCTCGCCGCAACCGAACCGCGCGAGGCCATGGAGTTCGACGTGCTTGTGGTGGGCGCCGGGCCCGCTGGGCTCGCCGCCGCGATCCGCCTCAAGCAGCTCGCACCGGACGCGAGCGTCTGCGTGGTGGAAAAGGCCGGCGAGGTCGGGGCGCACATCCTGTCGGGCGCGGTGATCGAGCCGCGCGCCCTGGAAGAATTGCTGCCGGACTGGCGCGAGCGCGGTGCCCCGCTCAACACCGAGGCGCGCGAGGATCATTTCGTATTTCTCACCAAGACAGGCGCGATACGCTCTCCGGTATTGCCGCCGCAGATGCACAACCATGGCAATTACATCGTGAGCCTGGGTGATGTCGTGCGCTGGCTCGGTCAGCAGGCCGAAGCGCTCGGGGTGGAAATCTACCCGGGGTTCTCCGCCGCCGAACTGCTGATCGAGGACGGCCGGGTCGTCGGCGTGGCGACGGGCGACATGGGTGTGACGAAACGAGGTGAACACGGCCCGAACTATGCACGCGGCATGGAATTGCGTGCGGCCTACACGCTGTTCGGCGAAGGCTGCCGTGGCTCGCTGTCCAAGCAGCTGCAGGAGAAGTTCGCGCTGCGCGACGGGGTCGATCCGCAGACCTATGGGTTGGGCGTCAAGGAATTGTGGGAAATCCCGCGGGAAAACCACAAGCCGGGTTTCGTGATGCACACCGTCGGGTGGCCGGCCGACAGCAGCACCTATGCCGGCTCGTGGCTGTACCATTTCGGCGACGGGCTGGTCTCGTTTGGCTACGTCGTAGGCCTTGACTATCAGAATCCGTGGTTGTCGCCGTTTGACGAAATGCAGCGGCTGAAAACCCATCCGCATATGCGCAAGCATTTCGAAGGTGGCCGGCGCATCAGCTACGGCGCGCGCGCATTGTCAGAGGGCGGCTTCCAGTCGATCCCGAAACTGGTGTTTCCCGGTGGTGCGCTGATCGGCGATTCGGCAGGCTTCCTGAACCTGCCGAAGATCAAGGGCACGCATTGCGCCATGAAGTCCGGCATGCTGGCGGCTGAGGCGGCGGCATCGGCGCTTGGGGGCGACCGGCCGGCCGAGCTCACTGCCTATCCGGACGCATTCCGTGCAAGCTGGCTCTACGATGAATTGAAGCACGAGCGGAACTTGCGGCCTGCTTTCGCGAAATTCGGGCTCTATGGATTTCTGCTCTATTCCGGTCTGGATACCTTCGTTCTGCGTGGTCGTGCGCCGTGGACGTTCCACCATAAGCACAAGGACAACGAGACGCTGAAACTGGCATCGCAGGCCGAGAAGATCGTCTATCCGAAGCCTGACGGCGTTCTGACGTTCGACCGGCTTTCCTCCGTGTTCATCAGCAACACGAACCACGAGGAAGACCAGCCGGTGCATCTGAAGCTGCGCGATCCGGGGCGCTGGCTCGGCGTCAACTGGGAAGAATATGCGAGCCCGGAAAGCCGCTACTGCCCGGCCGGCGTCTACGAGGCGGTCGGCGTCGAAGAAGGCAACCCGCGCCTGCAGATCAACGCGCAGAACTGCGTGCACTGCAAGACCTGCGACATCAAGGACCCGACGGAGAATATCGACTGGTCGGCACCCGAGGGCGGCGGCGGGCCGGCTTATCCCGGCGGGATGTAGCGCCTGGCCAGGCTGCCATGCTGCGTTCCCCGTGTTCTCCTGTTAGGATGGCTTCCATGAAGACGACAGCCCTATGAAGACGACCATCCAGGGTGTGGCGGCAGCCGCCCTGCTCGCCACCGGCGCCGGGGTTTTTGCCACCGGCGCCTGGGCTGCTGATCCCGGGGCGTTCCTCTCCTCCCACTATGCGGCCAGCCAGGGCGATCTGCCGCTCGCGGCGGCCAAGATGGAGCAGGCCCTGGCCGCCGACCCATCGAGCACCGAGCTGCATGGCAGCGCCTTCCTGCTGGCCATGCTGGCCGGCAGCGACGATGCACCGAAGCTTGCTGTCGGCGTGCCGGGCAATCCGGCCGCGGAGCTTGTGCTGGCGGACACCAAGGCGCTGGCGGGTGATTGGCAAGGTGCCGAACTGGGTTATGCCGAGCTGAACCATCAGAGCTTCGCCGAAGCGATCCGACCGCTTCTCGTGGCATGGGCGCAGGAGGCGCAGGGCTTCCCTGACAAGGCGATGGACACGCTGCAGCCAGCGCTGGCGAGTGGGCACCTGCCTGGCATCTATCTTCTGCATGCTGCGCTGATCGCCGATGCCGCCCATCGCGACGGCCTGGCGCAGCGCCTGTATACCGACCTGCAGAAGATGCAGTCCCAGCCGAACCTGCAATTCGGCCAGATCCTCGCCGCTTGGCAGGCCCGCAGCGGCGACAAGGCAGCGGCGGTCGCCACCATCGACGCGGTCATCAAGGCGAGCCCGGAGCTCTCGATCACACGGGCGGGACTGATTGCGGCGCTCGACCATCCGACCTCGCCAAACGCGATCAGCGGTATTGCCGCCGCCTATGTCGCTATTGCGGCAGCGCTCAGGCAGCAGAATGCACCCGACCTCGCGGCGATCGTCACCAGCCTGTCGCTCCACATGCGACCAGGTGCTGCCGACTCTTCGCTGATGGCGGCTGAACTGGCGACCGCGCAGAAGCACCTTGCCCAGGCCGCCTCCATCCTTGAGGCGGTCAAGCCGTCAACGCCGCTGTACCCGCTGGTGCAGCTGCGACTGTCCAACATCGACGCAAAACTCGGGCGCGAGGCGGACGCCGAAAAAATCCTCAACCAGGTGGCGGTGGCACATCCTGGCGAGCCCGAGCCGCTTGCGCAACTCGGCGACACACGGGCGGCGGTGCAACATTACCCGCAGGCAGTGGCCGCCTATGACCGGGCGATCGCGCTGATCCGTCATCCGACATCGTCCGATTGGGGCTTGTTCTACGCCCGCGGATCATCGCTCGAGCGCATGCATGAATGGCCGCGCGCGCAGGCGGACATGAACCGGGCGCTCGAGCTTTCGCCCGACCAGCCCTACGTGCTGAACTTCTTGGGCTATGCGCTGGCCGACCGGAACGAGGATCTGACGGTGGCGCGCTCGATGATCGAGAAGGCGCTGAACGCCAAGCCGAACGACGGCGCGATCGTGGACAGCCTCGGCTGGGTGATGTTGCGCCAGGGCAACGCGAAGGAAGCGATGCGCCTGCTCGAGAAGGCAGCGGAAATGGAGCCGGAGGACGCTAGCATCACCGGTCACCTGGGTGATGCCTACTGGGAGGCCGGGCGGCATCTCGAGGCCGAAGATCAGTGGCGCCGCGCGCTCGTGCTGAAGCCGGATCCGGACGACCAGGCCCGCATCGAGACACGGCTGAAAAGCGCCGGCAAGTAGCCGGCCCATGGCTTGCCTGAGGCCGCAGGGTGCAGGTGCTGCGCCCGCCAAGATCAATCTGTGCCTCCATGTCACCGGCAGGCGCCCCGACGGCTACCACCTGCTCGACAGTCTCGTGGTCTTTGCCGGTGTGCACGATGTGGTCACCGCCGCGCCCGCTGACACACTGACGCTGAGCATCGGCGGCCCGTTCGGCGCAGGACTGTCGGCCGAGCCCGATAACCTCGTGTTACGCGCTGCCCGGGCCTTGGCCGAGGCAGCCGCCATCGAGCCGCTTGCCGCACTTCATCTGGAGAAGAACCTCCCGGTGGCGTCGGGCATCGGCGGCGGCTCGGCCGATGCAGCCGCGGCACTCCGTGTGCTGTCGGCTTTCTGGAACGTGGATATCGGGCCGGACGCCTTGCACCGGGTCGCCATGGGGCTCGGCGCCGATGTGCCGGTCTGCCTCGCCTCCGCGCCCTGCCGCATGTCCGGGATCGGCGAGCGGCTTGGCGCCGCACCACGGCTGCCGGATTTCGGCATCGTGCTGGTCAATCCCGGCGTCGGGGTTGCAACAGCCGCGGTGTTCAAGGCCAGGCAAGGTGCGTTTTCCGGCGCCCTCGATCTGACTGCCTTGCCCGCCTCCTGGCGGGACGAGTGGCCGGATGCCGCGGCGGTCGTCGGCGCACTGGGCCGCTTTGCGAACGACCTCGAGGCGCCCGCCATGCGGCTTTGCCCTGTGGTGGCGGACGTACTGGATGCCCTCCGCCGCGCACCGGCTGTTCGGCTGGCCCGAATGAGCGGCTCCGGCGCCACCTGCTTCGGCCTCACTGCGACGGCCGCGGAGGCGGTGCAGGTTGCCCGGTCCGTGACGGACGGGCAGGCACGCAACGGGCCAACCAGCTGGTGGTGCTGGGGCGGCGGGCTGTGGCCCTTTACGGGCAACCAACCTGCACCTAATGACGGGTCATATTGGGGCGTCGCCAAGCGGTAAGGCAGTGGATTTTGATTCCACCATGCGGAGGTT
>CAZZVF010000007.1:6706-25459 GCA_964657355.1 uncultured Buchnera sp. | reverse complement strand
CGCTTTCCCGATATACGGAAGCGTCGCCACGGCGGGCTCAAGCTGCGCGGCGAGCCGCGCACCCCCGAATGTTCCCGAGACGATTCCGACCAGGGTCACGCCGACCTGCACAGTTGGCAGGAATCGCTGCGGATCCTCCGCAAGTTCCCGGGCAGCAGCAGCACCTGGTACCTGCTGCCTCTCCAGCACTGAGAGCCGGGCCCGGCGGGCAGAAACCAAGGCCATCTCGCTCATCGCAAAGACGCCGTTAATGAGGGTCAGCAAGAGAATAACGACGATTTCGAACAAAGTGGTCATGACCACAGCGTAGCGCACTCAGGTATTTCTGAATGCATGGGGCGCACCTCCCTCGACAAGCAAATCAGCGGCTGCCCAGATTTAGCCACAATTGGGCCCGCCGGGTGCCTCACTGGGAGCCTTTATCGCTCCATGCGCTGGAACTTTACCGGCGATGTGGGGACCGTATGATGACCACCCATGCTGACGCGCTTGGAAGCCTGAAGCCTGCTGCGGCTCGATGCAGCTTGTTCAATCCTGCGACTCTGCTAGCCCTAGGGATTTCTGCCGCCGTCAGCTTCGGTTTGTGGAAGCAGACAAACCAGCCCGCCAACGTCCCGAATTATGTCGGAGATGTCGGAGGTTTAGCCTTCTCGCCCTTCCATCGGGGTGAGACGCCGGAAAGGCACCAGATCCCAACGTCGGCCGAGATTCGGAGCGACCTCGAGAAAGCCAGCGGCATCACAGGGCGCATACGGACGTATACGGTGCAGGGTGGGATGGCTGACATTCCCCGCCTGGCCATGGACTACCCCCTCAAGGTGACGTTGGGCGCATGGCTGGACACGAAGGTTGATGCAGACAGCGTTGAGGTAAAACGCCTCATCCAGACCGCAAACGTCAATAGCGATGTTGATCGGGTGCTGGTTGGAAACGAGGTGCTCCTTCGCGCGGATTTAACTGCTACGCAACTGATCGCCTACATCAACGAAGTTAAGCGGGGAGTGCATGTTCCCGTATCGACGGCGGAGCCGTGGCACGTCTGGATGAAACACCCGGAACTTGCGGCGAGCGTCGATTACATCACCATCCATCTGTTGCCCTACTGGGAGGGGCTGCCGATCGATGACTCTCTTCGTTACATCATGGACAAGCTCGATCAGGTTCAGCGAGCCTACCCCGGCAAGCACGTCGTCATCGGCGAGGTTGGTTGGCCTTCGAATGGCGTCGCCATTGGTGGTGCGCATGCGAGCCGGATCAACCAAGCCATTTTCTTGCGGAAGTTTTTTAACGTCGCGAAGGAGCGCGGGCTCGACTACTTCGTGATGGAGGCTTTTGACCAACCTTGGAAGACGAGTTTCGAGGGGCGGGCCGCAGGCTATTGGGGCATGTACGACCTTGATCGCCAGGCAAAGTGGTCGATGACGGGCACCGTGCAGGAAACACCGAATTGGTCAACATGGGCCGGCTTCAGCATCGTCGGTGCTGCTCTGGTTGCAGGCCTCCTGCTATCCAGGCGTCCCGACATCCAGTTCCCCGGTAAGTTGCTTTTGGCTGCCATGGCCCAGACCTTCGGCGCGATCTTCACTCTCGTGTTGCTCTCCATGGCCGGGAAATACTTGTCCGGCTTTGCGGAGGTTGTCTGGGGTATGTTGGCCGGAGGGCAGGCCTTGCTGCTGTTCCTGCTTATGGCTGATACGTTCGAGCTCGCAGAAACGATCTTTGGTCGCACGCTGAAGCGGCACCCCATGATCGTTCCGGCTGCACCGGGGGCGGCCGTCCCGAAGGTCAGCATCCACCTCCCGATCTGCAACGAGCCACCCCACATGGTGCGGCAAACGCTCGATGCATTGGCATTGCTCGACTACGCGAATTTCGAGGTGCTGGTTATCGACAACAACACCACCGACCCGGCGCTATGGGAGCCTGTGGCGGAACACTGCGCCCGACTCGGTGCACGCTTCCGCTTCTTTCACCTAGGACGATGGAAGGGCTTCAAGGCGGGCGCATTGAATTTCGCGCTTAACCAAACCGCACCGGATGCCGAAATCATCGGTGTTCTGGACAGTGACTATATCGTCGAGCGTGATTGGCTGCGCTGCATGGTGCCGCAATTCGCCAACCCTCGGGTCGGCTTTGTGCAATCACCTCAGGACTATCGTGATAACGACGGGAGCTTCTTCAAGCGCCTTATGTTCTGGGAGTACGCGGGTTTCTTCCAACTCGGCATGGTGACGCGAAACGAGCGCAACGCCATCATTCAGCATGGCACGATGAGCCTTGTTCGGCGGGCGGCGCTCGAAAGCTCCGGTAATTGGTCTGAATGGACGATAACCGAGGACGCGGAACTCGGCCTACGGCTGTTTCGGGCGGGTTGGGAAGCGGTTTACGCACCCCGAAGCTTTGGGCGTGGCGTGATGCCTGATGATTTCGCGGCCTTCCGCAAACAGCGTTTTCGTTGGGCTTATGGCGCGATGCAGATCGTGAGGAGCCACGCCGGTGCCCTTCTCAACCCCCTGAACCGTGACCTCTCGCTGGGCCAGCGCTGGCATTTCGTCACTGGATGGCTGCCGTGGGTCGGCGACGCACTTGGGCTGGCGTTCCTGATTATGGGCCTTGTGTGGTCGGTAGGCCTGATCGCAGCACCAATGCGGTTTGAGTTCCCGATCGTGCTCTTCATGATCCCTTCGATCGGGTTGTTCTTTTTCAAGCTCGCACAGATCTTTGCGCTATACGGCGCGAAGGTATCTTGTGGATGGCGAGACCGAGTAGGCGCTGCAATCGCGGGCCTAGCCCTAAGCCACACGATAGGCAAAGCTGTCTGGAAAGGCCTCTTCATACGCACTGCTCCCTTCCTGCGCACACCGAAAATGGAGGATGCACCGGCAATTATTCAGGCGCTTGTCATGGCGCGGGAGGAGTTGGTCCTGTTGACGCTGAGTTGGACGGCAATGGTCGCGGTCGGGTGGGTGCATCATCTCGCAACCTGGGAAGCCAAGCTGTGGTGCGCGGTTCTCTTGACGCAGTCGATGCCCTATCTTGCCGCTGTTGCTGTAGCCGTGATTGCAGCATTCCCGGCCCGGGTAAGCGCCCCGCGGCCTGCTTTGCTGCCGAATGCGCAGCCTCAGATGTTGGCGCAAATGGGTAGTGACTAGAGCATCATCCGACCGACTAGGCCAACCATTGGATAAAGACGCTCGGCAAAACAAAGATCTAGAGGCTATATCCGATCCACCTGATCGGAAAGAGCTGTAGCTAAGAGAGGCCGGACCATTCGAGCCGGCCTCTTTACTCTTACGCCCAGCTGCAACGTCGCAGGAGACTTCCATGTTCCGGACCCTCCCGCCCATTGCCTTCATCCTCGGCGTGGCCGGTCTGATCCCATTCATTTTGTTCGGATTGTTCGCCATAGGCGGAGACACCAGATCGCTGTTGAGCGTCCAGGGCCTTATCGCATACGGCGGCGTGATTCTGTCATTCCTCGGAGGAGTGCACTGGGGGTTCGCTCTTGGAGAACGCGATGAGGATGAGCCAGTCAGAAGCAGGCTGTCACTCGGCGTTGTTCCCTCCCTGGTTGGTTGGGTCGCGATCCTGATCAGCTTAATCAGCAGGCCGGTATTCGGCGTTGCCTTGCTGATCGTCGGCTACATAGCTCTGGTCTCGGCCGAACATCGTGCTCAGAAGCTTGATCTGCTGCCGGGTGGCTATATGGCGATGCGGTGGATCATCTCGGTGGCTGTCATAGGCATCCTTACCACTGTCCTGGTTCTTCGCCTTGCCGGCGCCCGCATTCTTCTTTGAGAAATGTATTTATTTTTGGATAATTCGGCGGTAGGTTATGGCGGGGCACCGCAAGCGGCGGCCCGATCTAACGAGGAGCAATCTATTGTCCAGCGCTGTTGTGTTACCGTTCCCCGCCCGAGCCCCTGTCCAGTCGTCAGAGACTGAGAGATTAACGACCGCTTTGGACTCGCTGCAGACGGCCTTGGCAGAGCAGCAGGCTGCGATGAAGGAATGGCGCTTCGCCATGGCCGAGTTGAGCATAAGCGTCGCGGGCCTCGGACACTCGCTCCTCGACTATCAGGCAAATCTCGGCACCGTCGCAACGCGCATCCGAAGCTTGCGCGACGAGAGTTCTCGGCTAGAGACATGGGCAGACGGTGTTCAGAAGTCCGGTTGATCGCGCGCTATTCATAGAGCCTAAGGCGGAAGCGAATGATCAGCAGCGCGACCAGAGTGACGAATGTTGCAATGGTAAGGTAGTAGGCGGGAACATGCTGGTCGCCCGTCGCCTCAAGTAGCCACTCCAGGATGAGGCCAGCAAAACCGCCGAAGGTCACGACGCCCAGCGTGTAGCCTAACGACATCCCTGCCGCCCGCACTTCAACCGGGAACATTTCTGCCAGCAAAGCGGCCGAGGGCGCCGTGTAAACAGAACGAAGAATGGTCAAGAGGACAATGGTTGCGCCGAGAACGAACGGCGTTGGGAATGCTACGATGAGAGCAAATGCCGGGTAGGCAAGCGCCAGCAGGAGGAGAGCGCCTGTAATCATGACGGGCATCCGGCCCACGCGGTCAGAGGCATGTGCCGCGAACGGCGAGACAAACAGCGGAACGCAGGATGCAGAGAACGTTACCGCGAAGCTGTTTTGCACCGACATATGCAGCTGATGCTGCGCATAGGTCGGTAGGTAGATGACGAGATACGTTCCCGCAGTACCAGACGCGATGATGCACGCCGCAAGGATCAGTCGGACGCTTTGATGGCGGAGGAGTTGGTAGATCGGTCGTCGCTCAGGAATCATCGCCAGAAAAGCAGGCGTCTCGTCCACATATCTTCTGACGTAAAATCCGACCGGACCGATCAGAAGGCCGAAAAGGAATGGTATACGAAACCCCCAAGCCTGTAGCGCGTGCGCCGAAAGCAATGCGCTGACGGCCCATGCCACGCCCGATCCAAGGATGGCTGACAAGCCCTGGCTGACATACTGGAAGCTGCCGAACAGGCCGCGGTGACCGCCCGCGTGCTCCACCATAAACGCGGTCGAACTGCCGAACTCCCCGCCGGCGGAAAAACCCTGGATCAGGCGTGCCAGGAGAATGCCCAGAGGTGCCGCTATGCCAATGGATTTATATCCAGGCATGCAGGCCATCATGAGCGTGCCGATCGTCATCAGGAATATCGACAGACTGAGCGAATTTCGCCGCCCGGCCCGATCTGCGTAGCCGCCGAGATATGCTGCACCAAGCGGTCGTGCCAGGAACGACACGCCGTATGTGCCGAACGTCAGGAGAATGGATCGCGCTTCGTGCGTGGACGGAAAGAACGCAGCGCCAATCTGTGAAGCGAAATAGCCGAAAACGGTGAAGTCATAGAATTCGAGCGCATTACCCGCTGATGCGGCAACTATGACCCGCGCAATACCCGGGGAGCGCTGTTGAGCGCCGTCGCTGGTCGACAATCAGGACGCCCTGATCAATGTATGCGCCGCCTTCAGCACCTCGGCTGCATGTCCTTCTATCTTTACCTTCGGCCAGACCTGTAGCGCACGCCCGTTTTCGTCAACCAAGACGGTTGATCGCTCGATACCCATGTACTTTCGGCCGTACATAGATTTTTCTACCCAAACTCCGCAGGCTTCGACGAATTTACCGGCTTCATCGGAAATCAGAGGGAAGGTCAGGTCGAATTTCGCGGCAAACTTGTCGAGCGCTTTGACTGCATCGCGGGAGACGCCAATGACTTCTACCGCTAAACCCTTGAACGAAGGCAGCGCTTCCTGGAACGCGCGCGCCTCCTGGGTGCACCCGGAGGTGTCGGCCTTCGGATAGAAGTAAAGCACGTAGCCGTGGCCACTTAGAGCTTTGCTGGACACAATCCGGCCACCGCTTGCGGGGAGTTCGAACTCCGGAATTTTATCCCCGACGGCGATTGTCATGGCTTGGCCGGATCTCCGATCAGTCGAACGAAGATCGCCCTGACTTCCCTGGCGAGTATGTCAAGCCGCGCATGGATCGGTCCAGAGGCAAAAGGCAGCTGGATTGTCGTCTCAAGTTTCTGGATCACCTGAGGAGGTGGATCTATGGCAACATTTCGCCCGATAGCTATGCGGACCATGCCCTGGACGCTCCGCCACGCCCGATCCGCTGCTATGAGGATGGCTGCATCATCTTTTTCGATCGAACCCGCCGCGGACAGGCTCCTCAGTGCGGCGCCCGTATTGGTCTGCAGCAAATTTGGGCGGTGGGCGTGCAGCAACTGAAGTGCCTGAGCGATGAACTCGACTTCCATCAATCCTCCATCCCGGAGCTTCACGTCCCACTTTCCCTTCGGAGGCAACTCCCTTCGCAGACGACCCCTCATTGCTGCCGTATCAGCACATATCGTAAGGGAGTTACCTGACTTCATGGCCATGCGTATGGAAGCAGCGGTCTTTCTGCTCACCGCGACAGGTCCGGAGATGACGCGCGCGCGCGTCAAAGCCAACCGCTCCCAGGTCCAGGCGCTTTGCTGATGGTATTGCCGAAAGGCGCTGAGTGAAACCGCGACTGGGCCCATATTCCCAGATGGTCTGAGCCGCATATCGACCTGGTATAATGGCCCGTCGCGGGTCGGTATCGTCAAGGCAGCGACGATGGCCTGGGCTGCGCGCGCGAAATACTGAGCAGCAGGAACCGGCCTCGCTCCGACGCTGAGTTCCCGCTCCGGCGGATGGTCGTATATAAAAAGCAGGTCGAGGTCAGAGTTGGTCATCATCTCGCGACTACCGACCTTCCCCAAGGCGACAATCGCGAGGCTTCCACCGGGAAAATGCCCGAACCTTCTGACGTGCTCTCCAAAGATGTGAGGCCTTAGGGCTCTGATCACGGCTTCGGCCAGCCGGGTTCGCGCTTGCGCAGCTTCGTCGACGTCAATCTGCAGATCGAGCTCAGCGACAGCGAGGGCGAACTCCTCGCCTCGGACTAGCCTTGATCCGATGTTTAGTGCGTCGTCCAGATTGGCGGCCGCATGGATGCGCGTATTCAGATCCGATCCTGCGTGCTGCAGGCTTTCCCGCGGAGCCACGAGGCCTTCAATCGCGGACGGTGTATTCGCCAGATAGTCGGCGAGGGAAGGGGCCGCGCCGAGAACATCGCCGAGCCTGTCCAACAGGGCCGGGTTATGGCGGATGAGCGAAAATATCTGAACGCCGGCGGGAAGACGATATATGAACTCGTCCAGGCGCGCCCAAGCGGCATCCGGATCCGGCTGTCGCTCGATCGCAGCTGAAATCGACGGTAGAAGTTCCAGTAGCAGGGATCGGGCCCGCTCGGTTCGCAATGCCCTTGGTCTGCCTGCGAGCCAAGTTTCCCAAGGGGACGTTTGCGCTGATCGGCCTGGCCGTCGTACCAAGGCTGGTAGAACTTGTCGGGCAGTGTCCTTTGCATCGCCGGCTATCGTGACGGGGTTGGCGAAAAGCTCGGCAAATATGGCGTGGACTTGTTGCAGGTGGCGGAGGACCTGCTCGGCAAATCCTTCCGTCGGAGAGGAGCCCATGAAAACGGAAAATCGCCCGAAGTCACGCTCGTTTGCAGGCAGGCTGTGCGTTTGCTGATCGGAAACCATCTGCAGACGGTGCTCGACGCGGCGGAGCAGGTCGTAGGCTCCAACCAACTGAACCACTGCGTCGGTCGGGAGGTGCCCCGCCGTCTGAAGGGCCATCAATGCCGCCACCGTGGAGGGTAGGCGAAGGGCTGGATCATGGCCGCCCCACACCAGCTGCAGCGTCTGGGCACAAAACTCGACCTCCCGGATGCCGCCGTCCCCGAGCTTGACATCGTGCTTCAGCAGCTGAGACGCAGCATCTCCGACACCTGACAGTGGGGTCCCCTTGTGGTCGTCCATGCGCAACTTCATGGCTCTTATGTCGTCGATTGCCGCAAAATCGAGGTGGCGGCGCCAGACGAATGGGCGGATTGCTTCGAGAAAACGTTTTCCGAGAGCCAGATCGCCTGCGACTGGGCGAGCCTTGATCATAGCGGCTCGCTCCCAAGTCTGTGCCTGGCTCTCATAGTGGGTGAGGGCTGCTGGGAGACTTACGGCGAGCGGCGTGGATGCAGGATCTGGACGCAATCGAAGATCGGTGCGGAAGACATACCCATCGCCGTCGCGTTGCTGCATCAGTGATACGAGGTTTCGGGCGAGCCGGCTGAAGATCGCGCCGACGTCGCCCGCGTTGTAGGGATGCGCTTCAGGGTCAAACAGGAGGACAAGGTCTACATCGCTAGAAAAATTCAGCTCGCGCGCACCCAACTTGCCCATCGCAAGCACCGTGAAGCCCGACGCACGCGAGGCTGCCGAAGGATGGGGGAGCCGAAGTTCGCCGCTGTTGTGCGCGGAATGCAGGAGATGCGCGACACACAGGGACAGCGCGATGTCGGCCAAATCGGTAAGCGCGCCCGTCACTTGCTCGAGAGTCCACAAACCTGCGAGATCTGCCAGCGCGGCTGCGAGCGCGACCCGGCGTTTGGCAAACCTCGCGGCGCGGGCGATTTCAGCTCTAGCGATTGCCGGCGAGACTTTGGCGAGTTCACCCAGGGCGGTGTCACAGGCAGCATCGGGCCCCTGAGTCACGATCGTGCGAAGTTCACCCGCTTCACGGAGAGCCAAATCCGAGAGATAAGGGCTGTTTCCGCCCAGGCTTACCAGCACCCGGGCAAGGACATCGTCCGGAGCCCCGTGCCGCGCGGAAAATTCGTCAAGGAGCCGTTTAGCCGACTCATTGTCGGCTGGCTGCGGCATCGACGACCAAGGGGCTTCAGAGCGTTGCACCATGTCCCAACATCGCAACGGCGCGGTGCTCAACGTCAAGATCCAGCCTAGCGCATGATAAGACCGGCTTTGTCGCATGGGCTGCACCTCGTGACGGAGGCTGCGATCGGGCTCCTCGGGGTCCTTGCTCTCGCGTCCTGTGTGCTTGCTTGGCGTTTGGCGCAGGGACCCATCGATATCACGGATCTGGCGCAGCGTTTTGACGCGGCGCTGGCGGGGCCGGGCGTAAGCCTGCACGTCGGCAGCGCTGCGCTGGCATGGGAGGGTTTTCGCGAGGCTGACCGTGCACTGGATGTCCGGGTCAGCGATGTCACAATCAGCAATTCGGCTGGGATCCGCCTCGTGCAGGTGCCGCGTGCGGGTGTGACGCTCGCACTGGGGCCCCTTCTCTTCGGCCATGTCACTCCGCGGACGCTGGAACTCGAAGGAGCCATCGTAGAGTTGCGGCGGAATGCCCAGGGCAGCTTGGATCTCGACCTCTCGGCCATTCCTTCTCCCGGCCCGGCGCCTCCGACAAATGCCGGCAACGAGATTCTGAGACAACTGGCCAAGCGACCCGGTCCGGGCGATGCCTTGCCTTGGCTCAGCCAGCTATCGCGCGTCTGGATTCGCAACACGCAGATTACGATCCGTGACTCCATGCTCGGCGTAATTTGGCAGGCGCCACGCGCGAGCGTCGACATGAAGCGCCTCGCGGACGGCGGGATTTCAGCGGTCGCAAGGCTTGATCTAGCTGTCGGTGACGTACGCGGAACACTGTCTGCCAATGCGCAACTAAGTGATCACGGAACGCACGTCGTCGCTTCCCTAAGCCCGATCTCGCCGGCGGGCCTGGCTAGGACATCACCGGTTTTCTCAAGAGGAGCCGTGTTGGACGCTCTAGTCACCGCCTCACTTGAAGCGGATCTCGACCCGTTTCTTGTGCCGCGTTCAATTAAGATCATGTTCGCTTCCGGCGCGGGTAAATTGAATGCAGGGCAAGGTGCTGTTCCGCTGCGCTCAGCGGCGGCGACGGTGCTGGCGACTCCTGCTAGTTTGCAGCTAATCGACATGCAGGTCGCACTTTCTGACCTGCCAGGAACCCATGGTCCAGCACCCGTAATCAGGGCCGGCGCGTCGGCCACTCGTTCAGCTGGCCGTATCGCGACGAACTTTGCGATCGCCGTTGATTCCGTAAGATTGCGAGATCTTCCAAGCTATTGGCCGCCTGGAACCGGGGGCGGATCACGATCGTGGCTCACAGAAAATCTGACAGGCGGCACCGCTCGTGGCGCACATGTCTCGGGGACAATCGATGCATCTAACGATTTGACCGAGCTGAATTTGCGTTCTCTCGATGGCGGACTGGATGCGGAGGATGTGGCGGTGAGTTGGCTTAAGCCGATCCCTCCCATCGAGCATGGCCGTGCGCGTGTTCGTATCGAAAGCCCGGATGCGTTGGATGTTGCAATCAGCTCGGGAGATCAGGGTGGGCTGAAAATCACAAACGGTAATATTCGAATCACGGGGCTTTCTCGCTCACACCAGATCGGCGCGATCAACGTTGATCTCGATGGGGGGCTCTCTGACACGCTGAGTTTGTTGAACCATCCTCGCCTGAAACTTCTTTCTCGTCGCAAACTTGACCTGACCAACCCGGCAGGCCGGGTTCGAGCGAAGCTGTCGGTGACGCTACCTTTGGAGGCGAAGGTAGACATGGACGACATCGTCATCGGTGCTACCGCCGCTTTGACTGATGTTCATCTTGAGAATGTGGTCGCTGGCAAAATGCTCGATCGCGGCGACCTGGCACTTCAAGTTGATGGAAATGGATTGAAGCTCGACGGTACTGGAAACTTGGCGACGATCCCGGCGAACTTCAATCTCGTCATGGACTTTCGAAATGGCCCGAAGTCGCAGGTTCTCGAGCACCTGATTGCCACCGGCAAGGCCGACTCTGCGCAGTTGCAGGCGGCTGGTGCCCCCGGCACCGCGTTGTCAGCAATTACATCCGGAAGCTTGGATATCAAGGCGGATTACCTGAGTCGTCGTGACGGTACCGAAACGGTCACTGTTGTCGCTGGTCTTGATCATGCGGCGCTTTCGACGCCATTTGGTTGGTCCAAAAAACAGGGGCAGTCTGCTAATCTCGGTGCAACGGTCGAATTGCAGCACGGCAACCTTGTCGCTCTCAACCATGCTTTTGCCGACGGCCCTGGCCTTCGTCTCTCAGCCCATGCCGGCCCTGCGGAGGCAGGGGGCGGCGCCAGAACACTCATCATAGACAAGGCCGATGTTGGGAAAACAAGCGCGCAGGGGCGGATAACTATCCCAGAAGCCGGCAGCCAGCCGATTGATGCGCAGTTCTTCGGCGCGTCGCTTGATCTCTCGCCGCTTGTTGCTTCATCTCGGTCCAGCGTCGCTGACCCGAAACTTTCGAGTGCCGCTGAGCCGCCTCCCACTACTCGGCGCGGGCGCCCTTGGCGGACAGAACTCGCTTTTGATCGGGTGATAGTGGGCAAAACAAAGCAACTGGCTCTGCTTCGGGCAAAGGTCACGAGTGACGGGCTTCATGTTTCGCGGGCCCAGGTCGCCACTTTCGGCGAAGGAGCATTCAAGGCATCGATCAAGCCCATAGCCGGTGGCAGAGCGATCGCAGTCGAGTCAGACGATGCTGGAACGGCTCTGACGGCGTTGGGGTTGGCGGATAATCTGCGTGGCGGCCACTTGTCCGTCGACGGCAGCTTTGACGATTCAGACGCCAGTTCGCCACTTTCTGGAACCGCGAAGCTGTCTGAATTCAGCGTCACAGACGCGCCCGCAATAGGGCGTTTAATGCAGGCTTTGACGTTTTATGGAGTGGCTGACCTCCTACGCGGCCCCGGATTACATTTTTCGAGAATGGTTGCACCTTTTCGGTGGCAAAACCGGGTGTTGCATCTGGAAAATGCCCGGGCGTTCTCCTCGTCGCTCGGCCTCACCGCCCAAGGCGACATCGACCTTGCTACCCGGCGGGCCAATGTCAGCGGAACGGTCGTTCCCGCGTATTTCTTCAATCAACTGCCTGGAAAGATTCCACTCTTTGGTAGGCTGTTTGCCCCAGAGAAGGGCGGTGGTTTATTTGCGGCGCGCTACTCTGTAACGGGACCACTTTCCGATCCGAAAATCGGCGTTAATCCGTTCTCAGCGCTGACCCCCGGCGTGCTGCGTGGCATCTTCGGACTATTCTCGTCGGCGGCAACTCCAGCGAAGAATTAAGCGCCGGCGACGATCATTCCTTCGACGCGGATCGTGGGAGCATCGGTTCCGCGTCTGAAGCGTAAATCATCAGCTTGCGACAAATGCGCGAACATATCGAGCAGATTGCCGGCAATGGTAATTTCAGCGACAGGTTCTGCCAGAGCCCCATTTCGGATCATAAAACCTGCTGCACCTCGGCTGTAATCTCCGGTCATTCCGTTGAGGCCCATGCCGATCAATTCGGTCACGTAGAGGCCTTCGGCAATGTTCTCCATGAGGGTGGCGGCACTGATTGTTCCAGCTGTCATGAACAGGTTCGTCGCGGAAGGTCCGGGAGGAGCGCTTGTACCACGGGATGCGTGCCCGGTACTCTTCAGGCCGAGCTGCCGCGCGCTCCTGCTGTCAAGAAGCCACGTCGTAAGGACGCCATCCTCAACGATCGCCATCGGTCGAGTGGGAACGCCTTCGGCGTCAAACGTCCATGAACGTGCCCCTCGAACCCTTAGCGGATCATCGTGGATCGACACTCCGGCAGGAAACAGGCGCTCTCCCATCTTGTCCTTCAGGAAAGTGGTTCCACGCGCAACCGAAGTTCCGTTGATCGCTGCGGAAAGATGAGAGATCAGGCTCCCTGAGACGCGCGGATCGAAAACGATCGGCATCCGGCCGGTTTTCGGCCGGGTCGGGTTGAGCCGTGCCACGGCGCGCTCGCCCGCACTACGTCCGATGGAAGCTGCATCATCGAGGTCCGACAAATGGATTGCACTGTGATGGTCGTAATCACGTTGCATCCCAGTTCCCGTGCCAGCCAACACGCTTGCGGAAACCGAATGGCCGGTGCGTTCAAACGCTCCAGCGAAGCCGGCCGAGGTGGCGAGCCACATGCGCGTACGGCCAAATCCTGCGCTGCCGCCTTCGGAATTCGTGACGCCGGAGACCGAAAGAGCAGCTGCTTCTGCGGCCTCGGCACGGTCAATGAGAGCCGCGACATCGGGCTCGTAACTATCAACAAGGTTCAGTCTTGTTAGATCAGCCGGAGGCCCTGCCTGATCCGAAAGTCCCGCAAGAGGATCCTCTGGTACGACTTCCGCCATCGCAATGGCCCGCGCGGCTAGCCCGTCGAACCGCGCCGGATCGACGCTGCTTGCAGAAACAATCGCGCTCCGATCACCAACAAACACGCGCAAACCTAGATCCTGTGATTCGGATCTTTCAAGCGTCTCTGTAATGCCGAGCCGTCGCTCCACACTCAACGAAGTGCGTGCAAAAAGGATAGCGTCGGCCGCGTCGGCCCCCGCCCGCCGAGCGTGCGAGAGCAGGTGATCGAGCAGGTCGAGGCTCATGCCGCAAGCCGATCGGTAATAGCCGACAGTCCAGGAACCTTTTGGGCGGGGCCTAGTGCCGCAAGCGTCGGAACTGCACGAAATATCCTGGACGCTGCCCGTTGAACCTCATCGACAGTCACAGCCTCCAATTTCCTCAACGTCTCCGGAAGCGGAACAATGCGCCCGAATACCTGTAACTGCCTTGAAAGCTGCTCGCATCGGCTGCCGGTGCTTTCAAGCGACATGACCAGCGAAGCCTTAACCTGCGCCTTCGCACGGCGTAGCTCCACTTCAGTTGCATCATGCTGGACGCGGTGCAACTCCTCTAGCGTAGCGGGCACAAGTTCGGCCGCTTCAGCCTCGCCGGTACCGGCGTAGATCCCGAACACGCCGCTATCCATGTAGGGCGCTGCAAAAGAATATATGGAATAAACCAGACCGCGGCGTTCACGGATTTCCTGAAAGAGGCGCGACGACATGCCGCCGCCCAGCAGAGTTGAGAGCAACATTGTCGCGTAATAATCCGGGTCAGAATAAGCGACTGCCGGAAACCCCAGCACGACATGGACCTGGTCGAGATCACGCTCTTCGCGGAATTCTCCACCCGCATAGACGCCAGCCGATGGCTGCGGCGGTAACTCTGCTGGAAGATCGGCAAAGTGCTTCTCGACGAGATCGACGACGCGCTCGTGCTCCAACGCACCGGTCGCCGCAACCACAACGTTTCCAGCCGCATAGTGGCGACGCATATAGTTGGAGATCGCGTCGCGGGTTAGGTCACGAATAATTTGCTCTGTTCCAAGCACCGGCCGACCCATTGCCTGGTGCGGGTAGGCGGCCTCCTGGAAATGATCGAAGATGATGTCGTCCGGCGTGTCGTTTGCCTGACCGATTTCTTGCAAGATCACGCCCCGCTCGCGCTCGATCTCGTCCGGCGCGAAAGTCGAATGCGTCAGAATATCGCCAATGATATCTGCACCGAGGTCCAGATCCTCTTTCAGCAGCTTAACGTAATAAGCGGTTTGTTCACGCGCCGTGTAAGCATTGATGTGACCGCCGACATTTTCGATGACTTCCGCAATGTCGGACGCGCTGCGGCGCTCCGTGCCTTTGAAAGCCATGTGTTCGAGAAAGTGGCTCACACCGTTCTGCTCAGCCTCTTCATTGCGCGTTCCACTAGCGACATAGGCACCGAAGGAGACCGTCTCCACGCGCTCCATTGGCTCGGTAACCACAATGAGGCCGGAAGGTAGCCGCGTCACGCGGACGGCGTCGTTTGTCATGGATGGTTCCTTGCGGCGAAAGCGCGGATATTGGCTTGAACACGTGCCAGATCATTTGGCGAAACGGAATAAGTCTCTGGACGGTCATATAGGTCGTGTAGATGCGAAGGCAGAGGGGGGGAGTGCCCGATTGCCGCGGAGACCGCTTCCGGAAATTTGGCAGGGTGTGCGGTTGCGGCCGCGATTGTTGGCACTCCCGGGCAGCTTTTCGCTCGCGCGGCGGCGATGCCGATCGCCGTATGTGGGTCGGCAGGGTAAGCGCTTTCGGTGAAAAGACGTCTGATCTCGGCGCTCGTACCCTCGTCATCGAGTGTGAAGCCGTGAAACAGGGTCGTTGCATTCTTCCAGGCGCTCTCGGGCACGTCCATCCGCCCGTTCGCGGCAAAGCCGCTCATCGTAGCGGCTGTCGCGTGCCCGTCCCGGCCGAGCAGTTCAAAGAGAAGGCGCTCGAAGTTGGAACTCACCCCTATATCCATGCTCGGTGAGAGGCTCGGTTCGACAGGCTTTCGCGACATGTCTCGATTCGCAAGAAAACGGGTGAGTATGTCGTTCCGATTGCTCCCGATCGTGAGCCGGGCAATTGGCACGCCGATACGCCGTGCAGCCCAGGCGGCGAACACGTTCCCGAAATTGCCGGTCGGCACCGCAAACGCCACCTCTCGTTCGGGCGCCCCCAGTGCCACTGCTGCCGCTACGTAGTAGGGGATCTGCGCGGCGATACGCGCCCAATTGATCGAATTAACTGCTGACAGGCTCAGGCTCGTCCTGAATTCATCATCCGCGAACATAGCCTTGACGAGGTTCTGGCAATCATCGAAGTCGCCTTGCACCGCAATATTCGCGACGTTTGCGGCTTGCACTGTTGTCATCTGCCTCCGCTGCACCTCGCTGGTGCGGCCCTCTGGATGCAGGATGACAATGGTGATGCGAGCTTTATCGCGACATGCCTCGACCGCGGCTGAACCCGTATCCCCCGATGTCGCACCGACGATCGTTATCCGCCTGTTCTCGCGCTCCAACACGTGCTCGAAAAGTCTACCGAGCAACTGCATGGCGAGGTCTTTGAAAGCCAGCGTTGGACCGTGGAACAATTCCAACGCCCATAGCCCGGTGTCGATCTGCACGAGAGGCACCACCGCCGGGTGGTTGAACCCAGCGTACGCCGCTCGGCACATTGCGTTTAGGTCGTTGTAGTGAATGGCATCACCGACGAACAATGTCATGATGCGGGCCGCAATCTCAGGGTAGGGCAGGCCCCTTAGACCCCGAAGGTCGGCACCCGACAGATGGGGCCACGTATCGGGCATGAACAACCCGCCGTCCTGAGCAAGGCCAGCGAGAAGGACACCTGTAAAATCATGAATAGGTGCCTGGCCGCGGGTGGAAACATATAGCATCAACGACACAATAGAAGCAGGCGCACCTCGTGCAAGATCGCAGGTTTGACGATCCCACAGGGCGCTCGTGCGTTGCCAAGGGATGATTTGGGAGGAGGTTTGATGAGCGAGTCACTGAACAGCCAGCTCGACACCACTGAGGATGTGGCACGGGACGAGCTGAACAGCACAGCGACGGGCAGTATCGAGGCTGCCGACAAGTTGGAACAGGAGCGGCGAACCAACCCGGTTGGTGTGGAGGCAGTGGAACAGGAACAAGCCGAGGCTCCAGACGGCAGGGGCTTGTCCCGCTAGAGCCTCATGGGAACAAGAAGGTAGTCAGTCCTTGCTCGCTGCCTTCTGGGGCGTCCGTTCAACCGTCTTGATGTCAGCCCGGGGCCTGCCCGATGCAAGCCCGATCTTGCGGTCTTCAGCCTCGATGAAGGCTTTTGCGGGCTCGTCACCATCCAAACCACCGAGCTCGGTATAAGGAACACGACGATTGGAGCTCTTCGAACCGTCGACATATGTCACGTCGAACGAAACGAAGCTGCTCAGGATTTTGCGTTTAGGTGGCATCGTGATTATCGGACTCAGGCGAAGGTAGATCCTGCGGCAACTCGGGCTCGCCAGCAGCGGCCCTTCGCTTCGCCTCGGCCTTCTCGAGCCGCTTTGCCTCTTGTTTGGCTTCCTTGGCGCGCTCACGCTCCGCACGCTGGAAATTATAGTTGGGCTTAAAGACCATGGTATCCTTCCGGGCGGCGTTCGATCGCAAGACGGTAGTGGGGTGGCAAGCTGCCTTCCGCCTATCACTAGGCGATGTATCACCCTATCGCTAGGCGACTAGTGGTAGGGCGGTTGCGAGTGCGAGAAACGAGGCGACCTCCTGTTCAGTTGTCTGGAAAGACGTGACCAACCGAATGACCGGCCGCGAAACGCCAGGCACTTCGATCCAGCGATAGAACACGGCACCTCCAGCGGCCAGCAGTTCGATCGTTTCTTCCGGGAGGGCGACAAAAAGCTCGTTTGCTTCAACCGCTTGCACAAGAAGCGCCCCGGGAACGTCGGCGAGCCCCGCCGCCAGTTTTTGCGCCATCTTATTTGCCTGCGACGCGTTGCGCAGCCAGAGATCGTTCTCGAGGTAGGCCGACAATTGCGCCGACAGAAACCGCATCTTTGACCAGAGGTGCCCCGACCGCTTGCGCCGGCGTTCGAAGTTGGCGGCCAACGCAGGATTGAAGAGGATAACAGCCTCGGCTGCCAAGGCACCGTTTTTGGTGGCACCAAACGATAGCACGTCGACCCCGGCCTTCCAGGTCAGCTCGGCGGCCGTGCAACCCAGACGCACAAGGGCGTTGGCGAAGCGCGCTCCATCCATGTGGAAATGTAGCCCGCGTCGCCTGGCCACCGCGGAAAGAGCGGAAATCTGGTCGACATCATAGACTGTTCCCCACTCGGTCGCCTGCGTGATGCTGACTGCTTCCGGCTGCACATGGTGCACCCCGCCATCAATCGCACGCGCAACAGCCGCCTCAACCTGCATTGGCTGAATGCGACCGTCAGATGAGGGCAACGTAAGTAGCTTTGCGCCGCCCATAAAGAACTCCGGAGCGCCGCCTTCGTCCGTCGCGATATGGGCCTCTTCGTAACAAAGCACCGCGCCGAATGGCCGTACAAGCGTCGCAAGCGCCAGGGCGTTCGCAGCGGTCCCCGTGGCCACCGGATAGGCTTGCAAGTCCGTCTCGAACAGGTCGCGAGCCTGCGTCAGGAACCTGCTTGTCCAATCGTCCTTGCCGTATGAGGGAACGAACCCGCGATTAGCTTGTATCAGCGCCTCCAAAACTTCAGGAGACGCCGGTGCTGCGTTGTCACTGGCAAAATTCATCGACTTGCTGCCGTCCCGATCACGTCTGTCATGCCCCAGAGACCCGCAGGTCGACCAATTGTCCACAGCGCGGCACGGATGGCGCCTGCCGCAAACACCCTTCGATCCAAAGCTTCATGGCTCAGGCTTATAATTTCGTCTCTGCCGGCAAATAGGACGCTGTGCCGGCCTACGATCTGGCCGCCTCGCAAGGCCGCGAACCCGATACTGCCCGTGCCTCGCGCACCGTTTCGCTCAACTACGAAGTTCGTTCGAGCATCGTCGAGGCCTCGGCCCTCAGCCACGGCATCACCAAGCGAGAGAGCCGTCCCAGATGGCGCGTCGCCCTTCTGGCGATGATGCATTTCGACGATCTCGGCGTCGTATTCGTCCCCCGCAAGCGCTCCCCCGATCAGCCGGGCGATCTCCATGACCAAAGCCATGCCTGGAGAGAAATTGGAAGCTTGCACAACGGCGACGCGGCGAGCCGTTTCGTTGACTGCTGCCTGGTCGTCACGGGACAGCCCTGTCGTTCCCAGAACCCAGGCGCTGCCCGCATCCCCGAGCGCAATCGCATGTTCCTGCACGCAACTTCTGTGGGTGAAATCCACCACAACGTCGCTCACTGCTGCCAATGAGCTGATATTAGCTAATATAGGGATAGGTCCTGATCCAAGCTGGCCGGGCGATAGAATGGCGCCCGAAACCGTTACCGAGCGGGCGGAGCATTCTTCGGCTACCATTCGGCCCATTCGACCGGCCAGACCTGCAATCCCAAGGCGCATTTCACCTATATAGCGGCTCTTCCTGCACGGGGAAACCGAGGGTCATGGCGACAGCTGTTCAACGGCAGCACACAAACGGAAAGCGACGCAGC
>CAZZVF010000007.1:0-6696 GCA_964657355.1 uncultured Buchnera sp. | reverse complement strand
TGCGTCGCTTCGGCACCTACCGTCAGCACGGGGGGATGCGCCTCGGTCCGGTGTCCTAGCATATATTGGTCGGAACAAGGATTTTGCAACTGTCAATACGTAAAAGCCAGCGCTAACTTTGATGCCTCGCCATGCTCCTAAGCAACAGCGAATGCCCCGTTTGTTACTCTCGGCCGTCAAAGAACTCCTTCATCTTGGCAAAAAATCCCTCGTGCTCGGGGCTGCTCTTGCTATGGCCAACGGCTTCGGTCTCGAATTCTTCAAGCAATTCGCGCTGCCGCCGCGTGAGGTGCTGAGGTGTCTCCACCTTCGCTTGAACCACCATGTCGCCACGCGCGGTGCTCCGAAGCACCGAGAAGCCCTTGCCTCGCAGCCGAAACTGCGCACCGGCCTGCGTACCGGCCGGAATCTTCAATTTCATGCGTGAGCCGTCGATCACGGGGATTTCGATATCGTCACCCAGGGCGGCCTGAGTGAAGCGGATGGGGATCTCACAGAAGACGTGTGGTCCCTCGCGATGAAATAGCTCGTGCTGCCGGATCGCGACGTGAACATACAAATCGCCCGCTCCGACACCCTGCCCACTCGCCTCGCCTTCACCCTGAAGCCGGATCCTAGTGCCATCTTCCACGCCCGGCGGTACTGTCACCTGCAAGCTGCGCTCGCGCTGAACCGTGCCTGCTCCGTGGCAGATCCGGCATGGATTGCGGATGACTTTGCCAGTTCCACCACATGTCGAGCACGCACGCTCTATCAGGAAAAAACCTTGCTGCGCTCTTACTTTACCGGCACCGGCGCATGTCGGGCAGGTTTCACCCGCACGCTGTCCGTCGGCAGACCCAGTGCCTTTGCAAGCCTCGCAAGAGACACGCGTTGGAACGCGAATTTGGGTCTTTGTTCCCGCGAACGCCTCCGTCAACGAGATCTCAATTTGGACTTGAACGTCTGCGCCGGTGCGGGCGCGACTGCGTCCACCGCGCCCACCAAATTCGCCGAACATCTGATCAAAGATGTCGCCCAAACCGCCCGCGCCGGAAAAGTCGAAACCGCCGCCACCAAATCCTGAGCCACCCTGCTCAAACGCTGCATGGCCAAAGCGGTCGTATGCCGCACGTTTTTGATCGTCTTTCAGGATCTCGTACGCTTCGTTTACTTCTTTGAATCGAGCCTCTGCCTGCTTATCCCCTGGATTGCGGTCAGGATGATATTTCATCGCGAGCTTGCGATAGGCCTTCTTCAGGTCCTCTGCGCTAGCTTCCCGTGTCATCTCCAGAGTTAGGTAATAGTCCTGTTTGGCCATAAATGCGTCCGAACGAAGCTAGCCTCCGGCTCGCGTAACTACACGAGCCGGAGAGCTGGGCTCTAAGCTGACTTCTTCTTGGATACGTCGAGTTCTTCAAACTCGGCGTCGACGACATTGTCGCCCGCAGGTGCTTCCGGCGACGCGCCGGGTGAGCCGGCTGCTGCTTCAGCCTTGTAGACGTGTTCGCCGATCTTCATCGCCGCTTGGCTAAGCCGCTCGCTTGCCTGCTTAAGCCCCTCAGGATCAGAGCCTTCCATCGCCGCTTTTGTGGCGGTGACGGCTGCCTCTGCCTCGATCTTATCCTCGGGCGAAACCTTGTCGTCGTGCTCCTTCAGGTTACGCTCGACCTGATGCACCATCGCTTCAGCATGGTTCTTCTGCTCGACCATCTCGCGACGCTTCTTGTCAGCGTCGGCGTTCGCCTCAGCTTCCTTCACCATCCGCTCGATATCCGCATCGGACAATCCACCGCTCGCCTGAATGCGGATCTGCTGCTCTTTGCCAGTCGCCTTGTCTCGAGCGCTTACCGAGACGATTCCGTTCGCATCTATGTCGAACGTGACCTCGATTTGCGGCATACCGCGGGGCGCTGGAGCGATGCCCATCAGGTCGAACTGGCCGAGCATCTTGTTGTCGGCCGCCATCTCGCGTTCACCCTGGAACACCTTGATGGTGACTGCACTTTGATTGTCGTCCGCCGTCGAGAATATCTGGCTCTTCTTCGTCGGGATCGTTGTATTGCGATCGATAAGCCTGGTGAATACCCCGCCGAGCGTCTCGATGCCGAGCGACAGTGGCGTCACGTCGAGCAACAACACGTCCTTCACGTCACCACGCAGCACGGCGCCTTGGATCGCTGCGCCTATCGCGACCACCTCGTCAGGATTGACGTTACGGGCAGGATCTTTTCCGAAGAACTGCTTAACCGCCTCGATGACCTTCGGCATCCGCGTCATACCGCCGACCAGGATCACCTCGTTGATCTCGCTCGCGCTGACGCCGGCGTCCTTCAAAGCGGCCCGGCAGGGATCCAGCGTGCGCGTGATCAGGTCGTCGACCAAGCTCTCCAGCTTCGCCCTGGAAAGCTTCATCACCATATGCTTCGGACCAGAGGCATCGGCCGTGATGAACGGCAGGTTAATTTCCGTCTCCTTCGACGAAGACAGTTCGATCTTGGCCTTTTCTGCGGCTTCCTTCAGCCGCTGCAGGGCAAGCTTGTCAGTTCGCAGATCTATGCCCTGCTCGCGCTTGAATTCGTTCGCCAGGTAATCGATGACACGCGCGTCAAAATCTTCACCACCCAGGAAGGTGTCGCCGTTGGTCGACTTCACCTCAAATACGCCGTCGCCGATCTCTAGGATCGACACGTCGAACGTGCCACCGCCGAGGTCGTAGACCGCGATCGTGCCCCCGTTCTTCTTGTCCATGCCGTAAGCGAGCGCCGCGGCGGTGGGCTCGTTGATGATGCGCAGCACTTCAAGGCCTGCGATGCGGCCGGCATCCTTCGTCGCCTGCCGCTGGGCGTCGTTGAAGTAGGCTGGAACGGTGATGACTGCCTGGCTCACCTTCTCACCGAGGTAAGCCTCTGCCGTCTCCTTCATCTTGCCCAGGATGTCAGCGCTGATCTTGCTCGGTGAATACTTCTCCCCGCGAGCTTCAACCCACGCGTCGCCGTTGTCGCCCTTGACGATGGCGTAGGGCACAAGCCCACGATCCTTGCCGACCAGCGGGTCATCGAAGCGACGGCCGATCAAGCGCTTGACGGCATAGAGCGTGTTCGATGGATTGGTAACCGCCTGGCGCTTGGCCGACTGGCCTACGAGGCGTTCGCCGCCCTCGCTGAATGCCACCATGCTAGGTGTTGTACGGGCACCTTCGCTGTTCTCAATCACATGGACGTCGCCGCCTTCCATGATCGCAACGCATGAATTGGTGGTGCCGAGGTCGATACCGATGACCTTGCTCATGAACGCTAACTCCTTTCAGCGGCAGCAGACGGCCCGAAGCACCGTTTGCGGCCCTATTTCAGACCTGTGCGGCACCGAAGCCCGGCAAAGCGGCCAGGCCACAGTACTTTTCGGGATGTATTGAGGCACCCTATCTGAGACAAGGGCGCCGATTAATATCGGGCACGAATCCCTAAGCCGTCGTGTCGAGCGGTGTGGCCGGTTCAGCAGCCTCGGGGTCAGCCTTTGATACGACAACCATTGCGGGGCGAAGCAGGCGCCCGTTCAAGGTCCACGCTCGGCTCCAAGCCTGTAGCACAGTCCCCGGCGGATGCTCGGAACTCGGCTGCTCTGCCATAGCCTGGTGCAGATTGGCGTCGAACGGCTTGCCGACGGGCTCATCACCTTTGATGCCGTTCCGCTCGAGCAGGGCAACAAAGCTGCGCTCCACACCTTCGAACCCGTCGCGCAAACGCGCAACGATATCGGTCTCGCCCGGAACGCTGCGTGGCAGGCTGTCGAGGCCCCGTCGTATGTTCTCCGCGGCTTCTACGACATCCTTTGCGAACTTCTGTATGGCATACTGCCGCCCCTCGTCGGCCTCGCGCTTCGCGCGCGCTCGGATGTTTTGTGTCTCCGCTTCGGAGCGCATCCACTTGTCGCGGAACTCGTCGCGCTCGGTCTCAAGCTCTCGTATCCGTTCGGCCGCCTCGGCCATGAGCGTATCGGGAGCCGATCCAACGTCCGGCATCGTTTCGATTGGTTCAGGAGAGTCACTCATAGGGCGGAGGTAGGCGATGAAGTGCTCCTGAACAAGGGCGCAGCTATCCAAGCAAGCGTCCGATGACACGCGCCGTGTAATCAACCACGGGTATGATACGGCCGTAATTGATCCTGGTCGGCCCGATCACGCCGATAGCGCCCACGATCCGGTCTGCTTCGTTGCGGGCAGGCGCCACGATCATCGAGACGCCCGAGCTGCCAAACAGTGCGCTTTCAGCGCCTATGAAGATACGGACACCATCCGATTGCTCGGCAAGCTCGAGCAGCCGGAGCATGGTCTCTTGCGTCTCCAGCCGTTCGAACAAGATCTGTATGGCGGCAAGGTTCTCGATCTGGGTGACGTCGGCGAGCAGACGGGCCTGGCCTCGCACAATCAGGCTTCCGCCACGCCCGGCGCCACTCCACGTCGCGAGACCAGCCTCGACGACGCCCGCGGCAAGCAGATCGAGCTGCCCCCGATCTGTCGCCATCTCCTCGGCAACCCGCCGCCGAAGCTCCAGCAGGGTGCGCCCGGCGGCGCGCGAGTTTAGGTAGTTGGCAGCCTCGGTGAGGGCCGAGGGAGGCAGGCCGGGGGGTATTTGGATAACACGATTCTCGACCTGACCATCGGCCGCGACCAGGATCACCAACGCCCGGCCAGAACCCAGAGAAGCAAACTCGATATGCTTGATCGCCCCATCGGATTTCGGGGCCAGCACCATGCCCGCCGCTTGTGACAGGCCGGACAACATCGCAGACGCGTCGGCCATCATCTCCTGGAGGCTACGGCCGTGCGCTGCCAGGCCGCTCGAGATCGCCTCGCGGTCTTCCTCCGGCAGATCGCCGAACTGCAACAAGCCGTCGACGAACAAACGCAGGCCCCGATCGGTCGGCAGCCGGCCCGCCGAGGTATGCGGCGCGAAGAGCAAGCCCGCCTCCGTCAGGTCGGCCATGACGTTGCGGATCGTCGCAGGCGAGAGGGCGATGGGTAGTTTGCGGGCGAGGGTGCGGCTGCCTACCGGCTCCCCTGTGCCGACATACTGCTCGACGATCTCCCTGAGCACCGCAGCGGCCCGTGGGTCCAGGCCGGGCGGCAACTGCCGAGGCGGTATTTCCATAATAAGATAGTAGGACGCCAACGTCCCAGGCCCAAGTCGGCCGCGAGCTTTGCTCGGGCGAACCGGGCGTCGTCCTGGACGAAGCTTCCTTGGCCGGCGCTACCGGTCTAAGCAGCGTCTCTCCTTGCGGATCAATGCAATGCGCCTCGCCAACCGCGCCTTCGATGCCCTTCGGCCCGTGTCGATCGAACCAGGATTCTCCCACCACGCCGAGGGCAGTTGCCTGATCCGTATGGGGGGAACCGAAGTGTTGTGCACCGCGAGCGTCGAGGCTAAGGTGCCGCCGTTTCTGCGCGGACAGGGCAAGGGGTGGGTGACAGCCGAGTATGGCATGCTGCCTCGGGCAACGCACACCAGAGGCGATCGTGAGGCGGCGCGCGGCAAACAATCGGGCCGCACTCAGGAAATTCAGCGCCTGATCGGCCGGTCACTGAGGGCTGTGGTCGACCTCTCCGCGATGGGGGAAATGTCCGTTGCCATCGATTGCGATGTCCTGAATGCGGACGGCGGCACACGATGCGCCAGTATCACAGGTGCCTATGTGGCCCTGGCGCTCGCCTTCCGCAAACTCGTGGAAAACCGGGTCATCGCAGCCGTTCCGCTGCTAGGGCAGGTGGCGGCCGTCTCGTGTGGGCTGGTCAACGGTCAGGCTGTGCTTGATCTCGACTATCCCGAGGACAGCGGTGCGGAGGCGGATGCGAACTTCGTGTTGACGGAGCACGGCATCGTGGAAATCCAGGGGACTGCCGAGCAGGCGCCTTTTTCCGAGGTGCAGTTCCTGGAATTGCTAGCATTAGCCAAGATTGGCACAGGCCGCCTGTTCGAAGCCCAGCGTAGGGCGCTGAGCGATTGACAATGGCGATGGCTCGCCTCCAGCCCTGCAGCACGCTCGTCCTCGCCACCCACAACAAAGGCAAGTTGGCCGAGATGGCAGCCTTGCTCGAGCCGTTCGCCATTAAGCTTGTCGGCGCCGGCGACCTTGGTCTTGAGGAGCCGGAGGAGACGGCGCCGGACTTCGCCGGCAATGCTCGCCTGAAGGCCGGCAGAGCCTCCAAGTCGGCTGGACTCCCCGCGCTCGCCGACGATTCGGGCTTTTGTGTCGCGGCTCTGGGCGGCTCCCCAGGCGTCCTTTCGGCCCGCTGGGCTGGTGGCTCTCGCGACTTCATCGCCGCGATGCAGCGTGTCCATGACGAAGTTGGCGAGCACCACGACAGAAGGGCCTGGTTCGTGTGTGCACTCTCGCTCGCCTGGCCGGACGGCCGTTCAGACACATATGTAGGTCGTGTCGATGGAACGTTCCGTTGGCCACCGGCAGGAACGAACGGCTTCGGTTACGACCCGGTCTTCAAGCCACTCGGGGCCGGCATGACATTCGGGGAAATGACGGCGATTGAAAAAGAGTCAGCCAGTCACCGCTCACGCGCCATGGCGCAACTCACCGCCGCTCATTTCCGCTGATTTGCTGGGCATCAATGCGGCAGCGGATCAAGAGCCGCTTGCCCTCTACATCCACTGGCCGTTCTGCCTAAAGAAATGCCCTTACTGCGACTTCAACAGCCACGTTCGG
>CAZZVF010000006.1:0-25492 GCA_964657355.1 uncultured Buchnera sp. | reverse complement strand
CCGGTTCTCGGCGCCTGCACTCTGTAGCGCGATCTGCATCCTGTTGAACGAGGCACCAAGCACCGCGATTTCGGGTGGTCCGCCGGTGGTAATGGATCCGGCTTCCCACCCTTGTTCCACGCGCCTGAACGCGCCGGCAAGAGCCGCGAGCGGGCGAAGACTGACCGCGACGGTGGCGACGCACAGCAATGCGGCGACGGCAGAAAACAGGCCGAGCACCGCGATCAAGCGCCTCGCCTCGCCCCATCGTTCGCCAACTTCGCTGAGTGGCAGTGGGGACAGGCGAAGCGTCACGCCTCCAGCGAGGGGTAATGCGAGCGCTTGCAATTTCGGCGACGCGAGCCGGGCGAACCATGCAGGTGCCGTAACAGCGACGACCGCCTGGCGGGAGGCGGCAGCCGTGACGCCATCCGAGAGCAGCTCAGCCAGAACATGACGGCTGCCGTCGAAGCTGGACACCAGGCGGAGCAGCGCCGCGCGTGGCGGCGGAGTGGCCAGGTCCTCCAGCGTGTCCGTTGCGCTGCGGCGTCCTGTCTCCAACGCTGCGGAGAGCTCGGCACGCACCAATCGTGCGGCCTGCCACGTCGTCACCCATGCACCCGCCACGAAGCTAACAAGAAGCGCGGCCGCGATTGCCAGCAGGAGGCGTTGACGCAACGACATGCCAACTAGGCAGCCTTGGATCTGGCGCGGGTCAAGCGGCGTGCGCGATCCTTCAAAACGAGACTCGCCCCTACTTACCGATCAGGGTCTTTATGCGCGACACGAGCGTGTCCATCTGGAAAGGCTTGGCCAGCATTTCCATGCCGGGTTGAAGGGCGGTGTCGCCGAACACGGCCGCCTCCGCATAGCCGGTGATGAACAGCACCTTCATGTCGGGCCGCGCGGTGCGCCCGGCATCGGCGACCTGCCGTCCATTGATGCCGCCAGGTAGCCCGACATCGGTCACCAGCAGATCGACGCGCCTGTCGGATTGCAGAACCTTGAGCGCAGACGGTCCATCTTCCGCTTCGACCGTGTGGTAGCCGAGATCGCGCAGAACTTCGAGGACGAGCATCCTTATCGCCGGCTCATCGTCCACCACGAGCACCGTCTCACCATCGAACGCATGCGGAACGGCCGCCGCTTCATCCGGCTTAGGAGCATGCTCTTTCGGTCCATCGTAGCGTGGCAGATACAGGCACATCGTGGTGCCGCTTCCCGGCGCCGAGTCGATGCGTATCTGGCCGCCGGACTGCCTTACGAACCCATAGATCATCGAGAGACCGAGGCCGGTACCTTCACCAAGCGGCTTGGTCGTGAAGAACGGATCGAAGGCGCGCTCGATCACCTCCTGGGTCATGCCCGTACCGTTGTCGGTGACACACAGCACGAGATACTCGCCAGTCTTCAAGCCGAGGCTTGCCGAAATGGCGTGGTCCAGGATGGTGTTTGAACCTGCTATCCTGATGGTGCCGCCATCGGGCATCGCATCCCGCGCATTGATGCACAGGTTGAGCAATGCATTCTCGAGCTGGTTAGGATCCACCAGCGCGGGCCAGACATCGCTGTCGACACCGATTTGGAGATCGATCCCGGGGCCGATCGCGCGTTCGATCAGGTCTTGCATGCCGGCGATTAGCTGCGGAATGGACGTTTGTCGCGGGTCTAGCGTCTGCCTGCGCGAGAACGCGAGAAGCCGGTGCGTCAATGCTGCCGCACGTTTGGCCGCGCCTTGTGCAGCAGCGACGTATCGCTCGACCTCGTTGCTGCGGCCTTGTGCGATCCGCATCTGCAGCAACTCGAGGCTACCGGATATTGCCGTGAGAAGATTGTTGAAGTCATGCGCGAGCCCACCGGTAAGCTGGCCGACAGCTTCCATTTTCTGACTCTGGCGGAGTGCTTCCTGTGTTTCAGCGAGCTTGTCCTGATCCCGCAAGCGCTCAGTCACGTCCTGCACGATCTGGAAAGCGCCAATCCGTTCGCCCCGATCGTTGCGCAACGTGTTGAACTTCACTTCGAAATAAGGCCGCTCGCGTTCAGCGTAGCCGTAGGCGGCGACAAACGTGAACTCTTCGCCCGCGATGGCGCGACTCCACGCCGATTGTACCGCGGCGAGCTCGTGGGGCTTTCCTGCAAGCAAGACCAGCAGATTGTCGCCGACCGCGGGGCGGAAACCATAAATCCGATCGAAAGCGTCTGCATTTGCCTTGTTGATTGCCAAAATCGTGTAATCCAGGTCGACGGCCATAATGAGGGCGTCGGTTGATTGGACGATCGTCGCCAGCAGGTTACGTTCGCCGGTGCGTGCTTCGACCTGCCGCTCCAGATCACGGTTCAGGTCGAGCAGGGCCGCTTCCGCCTCTGCGGTCTTGAGAGCGGCCCAGGTCCGGTCCGCCACGCTGCGCAGGAACGCCATTTCGTCGTCCGACCAGGCCCGCGGACGGTCGTCGAACGCGAGGACCATCGCCCCCATCCGCTCGCCTTCGAGCAATGGAATATTAACGAAGGCAGCGATCTTCTGCCGCGCGAAAAACTCCCGTTGCCCCACGGTCAACGGGCCGCTCGTGGTGTCGTGCACCACGATTGCTTTACCCAAACGGAGCCGCGGCGCGTACGCACCATAATCGCAGAAGCGGCGCGGGCCTCCAAGAGAGGCGACTTCCTCGTCGCGCAGCCACGGCTTCAGGACCGTTACGTGATCTCCGTCCGGCGAAATGATTGCGTAAGCTGCCTGTGCCACGGCCAATGTTTGGCCGATCAGCGCCCCGGCGATCTCAGCGATTTGCTCCGGCTGTTTGAGGTCGCGCAGCCTGTCGCCCAAGACTACAAGTGCTGTCTTGCGATCTTCTGCGCGCCGCCGCTCCGTCACGTCGCGATAGAACAGTGCGAGCCCGCTGCCGGACGGGTAGGCGCGCAATTCGATCCACGGCGCGCGCTGCCCGGACCAGAACGCGCGTTGCTCGGTCGCGACGGGCACGCGTTCGCTTAACGACCGCCTGCACAGCGCGCCGATCTCGCTGTCCTCTGCACCTTGCCAGATGTCCCACAAGCTGCGGCCAAGGAGTTTCTCGCGTGAACGCCCCTCTGAACGCAAGCCTTCCGCGTTGATCGCGATCACGGTGAATGCGCTGTCGAGCAGCACGAAGCTTTCCGCCATGCCTTCGAGCACACCGCTGGCACGAGCTTCCGCGGCATCACGGGCACGTTCGGCGAGGACGCGCGCCGTGGTCTCGATGACAATGGCGATGACACCGGCCGGTCGCCCTGCCTCATCGAAGACCGGGGAGTAGTCGAGGTTCATCCAGACACGCTCGGGGCCGCCTGTCCGATGCAACGTCAGTTCCTGATCGCGATACGCCAGCGTCTTACCCGCGAGGCAAACTTTCATGACATGGTCGTTGAAGTCGGCGACCTCGGGCCAGCCTTCGCGCACCTTCGAGCCGAGCAGAAGCGGGTGCCGCTTGCCGGCAAAGATCGAGTAGGCGTCGTTGTAGATCATGATGCCGTCGACGCCCCAAAGCATCACGATCGGCACCGGGGAATGCAGCACGATACCAACTGCCGTCCTGAGGCTCTGCGGCCACGAATGGAGCGGACCCAACGGAGTGGAAGCCCAGTCGTGCACCGTGACGAGATTGCCCAGGGCGCCCGCGCCGGCGAACATGTCCCGGCTCGTGGCTTCCGCATTGGCGGCGTTGTCGTTCATGCCTGCCCGAGGAGCCGAAAACGGCCGGTGCTAGAATTGGGGCCGGCGCTCAAGAGCACAGCCGGCGTGACTATTCGTCATGATTACTCCGGATCACGCACATGGAAGGCATTTCTAACGCGTAGGTTTAGGTGGCGCCGTGCTGTAGTCGTAAAAGCCACGCCCGGTCTTGCGTCCAAGCCAGCCGGCTTCGACGTATTTCACGAGCAAAGGGCAGGGCCGGTATTTCGTATCTGAAAGTCCGTCGAGCAGCACCTGCATGATCGACAGGCACGTATCGAGCCCGATGAAATCGGCCAGTTCGAGCGGCCCCATCGGGTGGTTGCAGCCGAGCTTCATCGCGCAGTCGATCGCGGTGATCGTGCCGACACCTTCGTAGAGCGTGTAGACCGCCTCGTTGATCATCGGCATCAGGATGCGGTTGGCCATGAAGCCGGGAAAGTCTTCCGACAGCGCAACGCTCTTGCCGAGCCGGTTTGCGAGTGCTGCCGTTTCTGCGTAGGTCGCATCATCGGTCGCAATGCCGCGGATGATTTCCACCAGCTTCATCAGAGGAACCGGATTGAAGAAGTGCATACCGATGAACTTCTCGGGCCGGTCGGTCGCCGCACCGAGCCGTGTCACCGAAATGGAACTGGTATTCGTCGCCAGGATGCACGCGGGCGAGACGTGAGCGGTCACGCTCTTGAAGATGGCGCGCTTCACATCCTCTCTTTCGGTCGCGGCTTCGATCGCCACGTCGCACAAGGCCAGCTCCGCGTAACTGCCGACCACCCTGATGCGGCCGAGCGCCTGCTGCTTGTCGTCCGTCGCAATGACGCCTTTCGCCACCTGGCGGTCTAGGTTCTTGGCGATGATGCCGAGCGCCCGTTCAACCGTGTCCTGCTTGGCGTCCATCAGCAGGACGTCGAGCCCGGCAAGGGCGGCGACATGGGCGATGCCGTTGCCCATTTGTCCGGCGCCGATGACGCCGAGCACCTGTATGAGCGAACTTCTGCCCTCGGTCGCCGGCGACGCGGAAAGCGGCGAAACCTGGCCCATCAGGCGCGCTCCAGTTCCGCCTTCAATTCCGGCAGCGCGGTGAACAAATCCGCCACGAGACCGTAATCGGCCACCTGGAAGATCGGCGCGTCCTCGTCTTTGTTGATGGCGACAATGACCTTGCTGTCCTTCATGCCCGCGAGATGCTGGATCGCACCGGATATGCCAATCGCAACGTACAGCTCCGGCGCCACGATCTTGCCGGTCTGACCGACCTGGTAATCGTTCGGCACGTAGCCTGCGTCTACCGCGGCGCGCGATGCGCCGACCGCCGCGCCGAGCTTGTCCGCGATCGGATCGAGCAGATGGAAATTTTCGCCGTTCTGCATGCCGCGGCCACCCGAAATCACCACGCGTGCCGCAGTCAATTCCGGCCGCTCGCTCTTGGACAGTTCGGCTGAGACGAAGCGCGACGTGCCACCGTTGCCGGCATCGGCGACATCCTCGACGGCAGCGCTGCCGCCCTCGTTCGCAACCGGGTCGAAGCTCGCCGCACGCACGGTGATGACCTTGATCTTGTCCGATGAGCGAACGGTCGCCAGCGCATTGCCGGCATAGATCGGCCGCACGAACGTGTCGGCGTCCTCGACGCCCGCGATGTCGCTGATCGGCTGTACGTCGAGCAGCGCCGCCACGCGGGGCATCACGTTCTTTCCGGTCGCGGTGGAGGCGCAGAGCAGGTGGCTGTAGGCCGGTGCCAGCGACACCAGGAGGGCAGCCAGCGGCTCGGCCAGGGCGTGCTCGTAAGCCGCGTTGTCGGCCTTCAGCACCTTGGTCACGCCCGGCAGCTTCGCCGTCGCCTCGACGGCCGCGCCCACATCGTGGCCGACGACCAGGGCATGCACCTCGCCCAGCTTGGAGGCAGCGGCGATGGCGCTGCGGGACGGCTGCTTGAGCAGGCCGTTCTCGTGATCGATCAGGACAAGCGACGTCATCTTCAGATCACCTTGGCTTCGTTGCGCAGCTTGTCGACGAGTTCGGCCACCGAGCCGACTTTCTTGCCCGCTGTGCGCTTCGGCGGTTCGACCACCTTCAGCGTCGTCAGGCGCGGCGCCGGATCGACCCCGAGATCGGCCGGCTTCATCGTGTCGATGGTCTTCTTGCGGGCCTTCATGATGTTCGGCAGGCTCGCGTAGCGCGGCTCGTTCAGCCGCAGATCGGCGGTCACGATGGCCGGCAGCGTCAGCGCCACCGTTTCCAGCCCGCCATCCACCTCGCGCGTCACGGTCGCCGTGTCGCCGTCGATCTCGAGCTTGCTGGCGAACGTGCCCTGCGGCCAGCCGAGCAGGGCGGCGAGCATCTGGCCGGTGGCGTTCATGTCGTCATCGATCGCCTGCTTGCCGAGAATGATGAGCTTCGGCTGCTCGCGATCGGCGATCGCCTTCAGCATCTTGGCTACGGCGAGCGGCTCAGGCGACACATCCGTCTCGACCAGGATGCCGCGGTCGGCACCCATCGCCAGCGCCGTGCGCAACGTCTCGGCCGATTGCGCGACCCCGATGGACACCGCCACGATCTCGGTGGCGACGCCTTTTTCCTTCAGCCGGACCGCCTCTTCCACCGCGATCTCGTCGAACGGGTTCATGGCCATCTTCACGCCGGCAAGCTCGACGCCGGTCTGATCGGATTTGACCCGGACCTTGACGTTGTAATCGACGACGCGCTTGACGGGGACCAGGAGCTTCATGGTTTCTGCCGTGTTGTTTTCTGAACCCCATAATGGGCAAAACCGGAACAAGGCAAGGCCATCGGGCTGCGGCGCAAGGCCTGGGCTATAAAGCCGTGCATCTTGGCGGCTGGCGGGCCACCTGCCTCCCCCTGCCCGTTCCTACTTACCCTGTTCGTCCCTACTTACCCTCTATGTGCAGGCCCAGCAGGTGCGCCCGTGCCGGCATCGATGCGGCCGCCACCTGGGCCAGCGTCACCGGTGCCGGCGGTGCGATCGTAACTGCCAACACTTTGGGGTCATTGAGGAAGGCGGTCACCTGGTCAGCCACGTCCGGCTGGTCCGGCAGCATCAGGCCGAGCGTCACCAGCGGCATTGCAAGCTGGCCGCGTACCATGTCCGGAGTGGTGCCGGATTTTTCGGCCGCCACTGCCAGCAGCCGGTTCACCAGCCCGCGGTCGGACCAGGTAATCTGCGCCTGGTCGATGCGAGCCTGCATTATCGCCGACAGCTTCGCCGCCTGGGTGCCCGCCGCCTGCACCTGAGACGTGCTGGGCACGCCGCTGACCGAAGCGGCCATGTGGAGCGTGCCTAGATCGTGGAAATTATAGTCGTATCGGCTGAATTGCATGGTTCCCGCCTGCTTGTTCCACGTGCCGTCGAGTGCCACGTCCAACACCACCTTGTCGCTGCCGAACGCGTGGATGATGGCCGGCATGTCGCCGCTCAATGGCGTTTCATGCACCGACACCAGCAGGTCCTTCACGGCGGCAGCGGTGGTTACGTTGCCGTCCGCGCCATAGGTGTAGAGCAGGTGGATGTTGCCGATGCTGAGCAGCGGCCCCTGCTTTACCACGAGTTGCGCCTGGGCGAGATCGGCAGAGGACAGCCGCATGCTATTGAACTCGGCCTGTTGATCCCGGCTGCCCCCCTGCACGAGCGAGAGCGCCTTCTGGGCATCGAGCATCCCGACCGCCAGGCGCGCCACCGTGAGCGTTGCCGGCCGCGTGGACTTCGTCGTCTCGGTCGTTTCGAACGCGACATCGCGGATCTCGAGCCGGTCGAGCCTGCCGGCATCGTAGCCGCTCACCGTCACTGCGCCGACCTCGCCATGATCGGCCGGCCCCTGACCCGCCATGCCGTTCGCACCGACCGCCGCGGAAATTCCGGCATCCTCGGCACTTACGGCCTTCACCGAGAGGGCCAGAGCCGCATCCGCCTGGAACTCCGGTTTGCCCCGGTTCTCCGGCGTCGGCGGCATGGCGAACGGGCGGCCGCTGAGCTGGTCGAGGCTCACGCGCTTGATGTGCGCCGGCTGCAGTTTCGGGTCGCCGAGTGGAATGACCACGTCATCCGCCTCGAAATGGGCAATCAGCTTGCGCCGGTCGGTCCAGGCTGGGTGACCGTTCGGGTAAGCAGTCGGGTCGAACACATCGCGCAACGCGTTCTGGTCAGCACCCGAGACCGCCAGCTTGCCGGCGGACCACAAAGGCGTGCCGAGCCGCGACAATGCGAAATCCTGGATCATCAGCTCGCCGGTGAGGGCGTCGAAGCTGGTGGCGCCATGCGTCGCCGTATAGCCGGGCGGCAGATTTGCGAGTGCCTGATCGATGCCGTTCTGCGCCGTCTTGTTGCCGACGTGGCGGAAGCCGAAGAAGGCCACCACGAGCAGAGCCACGACGGCAACACCGATCAGAATACGCCGCATGGACCGTCTGCTCCCGATTGCTTCGGTTCAAGCTAGGCCGAAGGGCGGAGTGCCGGCAAACGGTGTCTCCAAGCCCCCGCGGATTACTCCAGCGTGAAGCGTATCGGGAGTGTCTTGGGGCCGCTCACGAAGTTGGATGCGCTGAGGCTCGGTTGGCCGGCGAACTCCACCGAGCGCAGGCGCGGGAGCAGCTCTTCGAACAGGATGCGCATTTCCAGCTTCGCCATGTGCTGACCGAGGCAGAGATGCGGACCGTAGCCGAAGCCGAGATGCCTGTTCGGCTCGCGGTCGATCCGAAATGTAAAGGGGTCGTCGAAAACATCCTCGTCGCGGTTGCCGGACAGGTAGCACAGCATGAGCCAGTCGCCTGCCTTGATCGCCTTGCCGCGCAACTCGGTGTCCGCTGTGGCGCTGCGCATGAAGTGCTTCACCGGCGTGGTCCAGCGCACCGCTTCTTCCACCAGACCCGGAATGAGCGACGGGTCGCGTTTGACCTTGGCGAATTCGGCGGGATGTTCGCACAATGCCCACACGGCGCCGGCCGTGCTGGACGACGTGGTGTCGTGCCCTGCGGCTGCGATGATCGTGTAGTAACTCATGGCCTCGAAATCGGACACGGGTTCACCGTCGATCTGCCCGAGGGCGATCACGGTGGAGACGTCATCGCGCGGATTGCGGCGGCGATCCTCCGTGACTTTGCCGAAATACGTCGAGAAGTCCATGAACACTTCGAACAATTGTTCGGCGGCAAGGGTCGGGTCCGACAGCCCGCCGGTGCCGCGCGTGAGATCCTCGTCCTGGTTGCCAAACAATTCCTGCGTCAGCTTCAGCATGCGCGGCTCGTCTTCCGCTGGCAGGCCGAGGATGAGCATGATGACACGCAACGGGTAGAGCGCCGCCACGTCCGTCGCGAAGTCACAGACGCCGCCGCGCGCCGCCATGTCGTCCACCGCCTGCTTCGCCAACGCGCGTATTTGAGGCTCCAATCGGCGAAGCTGCCCAGGCATGAACCAGCTTTGCGTCAATTGCCGGTATTTCGCGTGTTCGGGATCGTCCATATGCACGATCGTACGCACCAGATGGGGGCCGCCGGTCAATTCACGCACGCGCCGGACGCCGGCCTTGTCGGCCAGGATGGTCTGCCTGTCACCGTTGTGGAACAGGGCCTTGTCACGGCCGACCTGCATGATGTCGGCGTGCTTCGTCACCGCCCAGAACGGATCGAATTTCTCGGCCTCCACGAGAGCCACCGGATCGTTGGCACGCAGCCAGCGCAAGGTTTCGTGCAGGGCAGCGGGATGCGCGTACGAGCGCGGACCGACGATTGTGCGGGCGAAGTCCGGCGGCACCTCTATTTGATCACTCATGTCGCCCTCAAAGATGCCAGAACCATGTCTTCGACAAAACTTATGTAGCGTTCGGAAAAGTCTGGAGGCGCCACATCGCCGCTGCTCAACGCAAGCACCCGGTCAGTGTGCATGAACTGGTCGCAGGCACCGATTGCGCTCAGGTAAAACAGCATCGGGTCGACCACCCTGAACTCGCCGGTGGCGGCTCCCTCCTCAAGGATGCGCCTCTGGCATTCCATCACCGGCTTGACGATCATGGAATGGATTTCGTGTACCGTCTCGCCGTCAGAACCATTGAGCAGAGCGTGCAGCAGGCGATTAAGGTAGGGCGAGCGGCGATAGGCACGCATGATGCCGCGCAAATGCAGCCGCATCTTGGTGGATGCCTGGGTCCGCATGGCCAGCAGCATGTCCATCTGCTTCAGCGCCTGCTCGGCATCGCGCCTGAGCAGGGCAATGAACAAGCCGTTCTTGGCACCGAAGTAGTATTTCACCAAAGCCGCGTTCAGGCCCGATCGCGCGGCGATATCGGCGAGGGGAATGTCGATGCTTTCGCGTTCGATGATAAGGGAAGCCGTCGCCTCCAGCAGCCGCTCCCGCGCGCCGGTGCCTTCGTTTGTCGCGCGTGCCGCGGAACCCGATGCCACGCTTAGACAGGCAGTTCGTTGAACGGCGTATCACGATCGACACGCAAATCGCCTGGCAGTCCGAGGACCCGCTCAGCAATGATGTTCTTGAGGATTTCGTCCGTGCCGCCCGCAACACGTCCGGCCGGAGAATAGAGCAAGGCATCCTGAAACATGGCGTGCATCGGCGCCGTCGCAGGGTCGCTCACCAGACCCGCGGTATCGAGCATATCGAGCGCGAATTGTGCGATCTCCTGGATGTTGTTGGCGCGCACCACCTTGAAGATCGATGATTCCGGGCCTGGCATGGCGCCGCGGGACAACGCGGTCAGCGCGCGCAACCTGGTATATTCCAGCCCTTTGCTCTGCACGTACCAATCGGCGACCCGCTCCCGCACGGCCTGATTGTCCGAAGCCTTGCGCCCATCGAACTCAAGCGTCTGCGCGAGAGCAAGAACATCGGAATAGTCAGGACCTGGCAGCGATCCGACAGCCAGCCGCTCATGCATCAAGGTCGTCAGTGCGACGCGCCAGCCATCGCCGGGCGCGCCGAGGCGCTGGCTGTCCGGTATCCGCACATCGGTAAAGTAGACCTCGTTGAAATTCGAGGTTCCCGAAATCTGCCGGATGCGGCGCACCTCGACGCCGGGGGAGTGCATGTTCAGGAAGAACATCGTCAGGCCTTTGTGCTTCGGCACCGAGGGATCGCTCCGTGTTAGGAGCAGACCGTAATCCGAGAAATGCGCGCCGGATGTCCAGATCTTCTGACCGTTGATGACCCACTCGTCGCCGTCGCGTTCTGCCCGCATGCGCAGACCGGCCACGTCCGACCCTGCCGACGGCTCAGAGAACAACTGGCACCAAATCTCCTCGCCACGCAAAGCTGGACCGACATAGCGCTGCGCAGTTTCAGCATCGGCATAGGCCATCAACGTGGGCAGGCACATGCCCAACCCTATTTCATACACATGACCGGGAACGTCATAGCGGTCCTCCTCCTGCGCATAGATCACATGCTGCATCGGCGTGCCGCCGCGACCGCCAAAACGCTTCGGCCAGGTGATGCCGGCAAAACCCGCCGCCGCCTTGAGAGCCTGCCACGCTTTCGCACGCGCGACGTCGGGCGGCCCTTCCGCGAAGTCGGCATTTTTCAAGGTTGCATGCTGCTGCAAGAAGTTCCGGACTTCCTGCCGGAAAGCTGCTTCGTCTCGTGTATCCGAAAAGTCCACGCTCGTTGCCTCCTAGGCCGCGTTCCTGCGTTCGATCGAACTCACCAAGCGGTCCTTCCAATACCCTGCCGCTCCAATGACGAGCGAAAGGTGTTTGGCGCGCCGGTAGTAGAGATGGCAGTCAAATTCCCAGGTAAATCCCATGCCTCCATGGGTCTGGATGTTTTCCTGCGAGGCGAGACCGAACGCTTTGGTGGCGGAAACGCGTGCGGCGGCGGCGGCAGTCGCGATGTCAGGCGCATTTGCCGACAAGGCCCACGCACCGTAATAGGCGTTGGAGCGCGCCAGCTCTGTCGCGATATAGACATCCGCCAGCTTATGCTTGATGGCCTGGAACGAACCTATGGGGCGACCGAAGGCGGTGCGCTGCAACGCGTAGTCGCGCGCCATCTCAAGTGCTGCCTGCGCGCCACCGATCTGCTCGAACGCAAAAACAATAGCGGCACGATCCAGCAGGGTCTCGACAGACGACCAGCCTTGGGCACCCGGCAGCAACTCGGCCGGTGCGCTTTCGAAAAGCAGTGCAGCTACATCGCGGCTTGGATCGACCGTCTGCAAACTCTGGCGCGCAACCTCGCCAAGAGGAGCAAGTGCCAGCCCGATGCCGCCGTCGTGCTGCACGACGACTATGGCCAGGTCGGCAATGCCCCCATCGACAACAGGCTGCTTCGTGCCATGCAGCACACCGCTCTCAAACCGCACGCTGACCGATTGGGACGAGGGTGCACCAGGGCCCTCACTCAGCGCGAATGCGCCGATCGCTTCGCCCGATGCCAAACGCGGCAAGATACGTGATTTCTGCTCCCGGTTCCCGAACAACAACACCGCTTGCGACGTGAGATAGGCGCTCGATGCAAATGGAATAGCCGCAAGGCTGCGTCCCAGTTCCTCGGCAATGACGCAGAGGCCTTCCTGGCCGAGATCGCTGCCGCCGAACTCCTCTGGAATGGCAGCACCTAGCCAGCCGAGGTTGCTTACTTGGTCCCAAAGCGGGCGGTCGAAACGTGGGCAATCCAGTGCCGGATCCTGTTCCATGACGTCGCGAGCGGATCGCGACGCGTGCTCGCTCAGCATCGCACGCGCGCCGGCCCGGACCTGCTGCGTCTCGTCAGAAAATTCGAAGTTCACCGCCGCCCTCCATTTATTTAATCGTATAACTAACAAGGGGCCTTGGATAGTGGAGGGGTCGCAAGGGCTTGTTTTCGATCGCAGTGGATCGGAAATAAGCCCCTAGCTCTTTGTTTTGGCGAGCATCTTTATCCGAAAGGTGATCCTATTCAGTCGAATGATGCCCTAGCCGCGCGTCAGGACGTCGCCCCTTTCCTGAAGTGTCGCCTTCACCCCTGAGATCGCTTCCGTCAAGGCAGGGATGTTCTCGATAAGCCAGGTGGCGGTGGGATCCGCCAGCATGGACCGCAGCTGTTCCGCGCGCCCGACAAGCGCCCGGTCCGCCGCGGCCAGCCGCTTCAACGTGTCGCGTTCCTCGCGGAAACGCTGCGTCATGCGGTCGTTCTCGGGCACCGGCAGCGATCGTATCTGGCCCTCGAGCGCCCCGATGGACTGGCCGATCTCCTCGAGCGCACGTGCATTGCGCAATGCCTCTGCATCGGGCCGCGGTTTTTCCCGGCTCGGGGGCGGCAAGTACTCATGCCTGTACGCGGCCTCCGCTGCCGCGACACCGGCGCGAGCCGCACCGAGCATGTCGCAAATACGGGCGCGAACCATCAGGTCATCAGCCCTAAGCTGATTTTCCAACCGGTAGAAGTTATAGCCCCAGCCGTTGAAAAGGTTGACCAGCAGCTTCTCATCAATGTCCGCGTCGTAGAACGCCACGATTACTTGCTACCAAGGTGTGGATCGACTCCGGGGTATGTGCCGGTCAGCGAGCCACCGATGTTGAACGGCACACCCGCCGCCGCGTTCGGCGCCGAGATCAGCCCTTTTTCCGCCATGCGAAGCGCCAGGTAGTAGCGGATCGCCTCGAGCGGCGTAAGGCCCAGCGCCTGCAGTGAGATGAGTTCCCTCATGCGCTCATCCTTCGGCACGATGAGGATCTTGAGGTCGTTCAGCAGAATGCCGAACACCTTGAGGAAATCCGTCAGATGCTGTTTCACGCCCTCGCGTAGTTCGTTGATGTGCTCGTTGATGTGTTCGAGCTTGGTGACCTGGATCACCTGATTGATGGCCTGCTCGATGGCGGGTCCGGCATAATCGGCGATTTCGTCGGTGTTGATCACGTTGCCGGTAAATGGAAGGTGGGTAATAAGGTCCAGCGCCGCCTGTTTGGTGTCGACATGAATGTAGTAGTCGGCCTGGTATGATACCTCCGCCATCTCGGCGCTCGTCGCAATCCCCGTGCTTCGAACGAGCAACTTCGAGCGGTTGATGTAGATGACCTCGTAAACCCAGGGCGAGGCGCCGCCGAAGAATCCCTGCACGATCGAGCCGACGAGCGGCTTGTCTGGTGTGACCAGGGCATACTGCCCTGTTTCATAGACCTGCAGTACCGCTCCACGCGACTTCAGGATGCAGAAGTGGTTGCTTTCGACAGTGAGAAGCGAGCCGGAGACGATACTTTCATCGACAATCTTGATGGCGACATTGCGGGTGCCGAGCATGTCGGTCCCGTCCATATTAAGGGCGGTGATAACCTGGCGCGTAAGGGCCATGAGAGGCTCCATTGATGGACCGTGTCCAGCACACTGATGACCCGGGCGAGTTAAAACGCAAGCCGCGGCCCTAGTGGTATTCGATCGGCTGGCTCGGGGAGCATTGCGTTACTCGGACGGGCCGCTTGGCCGTCGAGTCGCGAACCCAGCAATCGTCGAATACGGAGCAGTAGCAAAGGCGAAGCCTGACATGCAGCCGCTCTTCATTAAGCTTGGTCCAGAAATCCGCGCCGTTCAGGTCCTTTCGAACCGAAATCAACGAAATTGTCTCTCGCGCCGGCAGCACTTCGTCCTCGATGGCGCTGGTCGATATGTTGAGGTGCTGACCACAACACGCACCGAGCAGATCGATTGCGTTCGCTTGCGGCTTTCCATCGTAGAACACTTCCACCGCGTCAATTCTGGCAGGTCCCACACCGGTGTTCTTCACGTCGATGCTGATGATGTCCCGATCACCCGCCATATCGGTGTTGCTCGTGCCGATGCTGAGATTCGGCCAGGAGTTCGCCTCGACCAGCTTTTCCATCGTCTGACCGTGATGCACGGCAATGAAAATTGACGTGCATGACAGCACGACTGCCAACGCGGCAAAAATCAGGTCTATGGAACTATGGCCCGTGTGGTGATGATTATGCGGCTCTACTTCCGGCCCTTCGATCATGCTGAAAAATCACTCCTCGGAAGCGAGCAACGCCGCGTTGCCGCCCGCCGCCGCCGTGTTGATGGAAATCGTTTGTTCGAGGCCGAATCGCCGCAGGTAGTCCGGGCCCCCGGCCTTCGGCCCCGTCCCTGAAAGTCCCGAACCTCCAAACGGCTGCACACCCACCACGGCCCCAATCATATTGCGATTGACGTAGATATTGCCTGTGGAAAGCCGTCGCGCGATGCGATCGGCTAGCGCGTCGATGCGAGAATGCACACCCAGGGTAAGGCCGTATCCGGTCTCGTCGATGCCATCGATCAGTTGCTCGAGACCATCGGCCCGGTAGCGCACGACGTGCAGCACTGGGCCGAATACTTCTTCAGCGAGGTCTCCCGGGGACCCTAATTCGAAGATGTGCGGCGCCACGTAATAGCCGGGTGAGGGCGCGGAGCCGGCGTAGTGCACCTTGGCAGCCATTCTCATGCGTTCTATGTGCGCCAGAAGGCGTGATTGTGCCTCCTCGTCGATGACCGGACCCGCATGCGTGCATGGTTCGCGCGGATCGCCGATGGAAAGTTCCTTTGCGGCGCCGACGAGCATTGCAATGACGCGATCGGCTACATCCTCCTGAACACAGAGGAGCCGCAGTGCCGAGCAGCGCTGCCCTGCGCTGCGGAACGCGCTCGTCACGACGTCGTCAACCACCTGTTCCGGCAACGCCGTTGCGTCGACGATCATTGCGTTGATGCCGCCTGTTTCAGCGATCAGCGGGACGATTGGGCCGTCTTTTGCGGCAAGCGCACGATTGATGGCCCAGGCGACCGCGGTGGATCCCGTGAACGCGACGCCACCGACATCCCTGTGCGCAACCAGGCGCGCCCCGGTTTCGCCCGCGCCTACAACAAGATGCAAGGCCGATGTCGAAATTCCGGCTTCGTGCAACAGCCTGATTGCCTCCGCCGCAATAAGCGGCGTCTGCTCCGCAGGTTTGGCAACTACCGAGTTTCCTGCGGCAAGGGCTGCTGCAACTTGACCGGTGAAGATGGCGAGCGGGAAGTTCCAGGGCGAAATGCAGACGAACACGCCCCGTCCCCGCCGACGTAGCGTATTTGCCTCGCCCGTCGGACCTGGAAGCACTTCTGCGCGCCCATAGAGTGCCCGCGCCTGAACTGCGTAATAGCGCAGGAAGTCCACAGCTTCGCGCAATTCCGCGAGGCCATCATCCAGCGTCTTGCCGCCTTCTTCGGCAAGCAATGCGAGGAGCCGTCCCCGCCGCGCTTCCATCAGGCCGGCGGCGCGTTCGAGCGCGGCAGCACGCAAATCGGCGGGCGATTCTGCCCATGCCCTGAATCCTCTGCGCGCTGCGACTACCGCAGCATCTGCAACATTGATGGGTGCGTCAACAACCTCGCCGATCACGGTGGTGGCGTCGATCGGTGAAATGGCGGCGCGGGAGGTGCCCTGCTGCTCCTGACCATCGATCAGGCTTGCGGCACGCGCAGTGCCGGAGCCGCGACGCGCCTGCGCCACAAGCGCGTCGAGCGCTGCTTCGTGGCCGAACTCGACACCTGCCGAATTGCGCCTCTCCGGTCCGAACATGTCAGCCGGCAGAGGCAGCGACGGAGCACGGGCGCGCGCGGGCGAGCCGACCAGCTCCGCCGGCCTGCGGAGCAGCGTCTCCAGCGGCACGCCGGCATCTGCCGCTACCGAGACAAACGAGGAGTTGGCGCCGTTCTCCAACAGTCGCCGTACTAGATACGCCAAAAGATCACGATGCACGCCCACCGGTGCATAGGTCCGAACGCCGACTCCCGGCCGTGACGCAATGAGCGCGTCGTAAAGCTGGTCGCCCATGCCGTGCAGGCGCTGGAACTCGTATCCATCGACACCGCCTGCGCGCTCTATAACCGATGAAACGGTCAATGCGTTATGGGTCGCGAACTGCGGATAGATCCTGGGGCGCAGTGCCAGCAGCCGTTCGGCGCATTCCATGTAGCTGAGATCGGTCATCGGCTTGCGTGTGAACACCGGATAATCGTCCAGCCCACGCTCCTGGGCGCGCTTGATTTCCGTGTCCCAGTAGGCGCCTTTGACAAGCCGAACCATGAAGCGGCGGTCGAGCCGTTCGGCCAGCTCAGCTACCCAGTCGATCACCGGCAGTGCGCGCTTCCCATAGGCCTGTACGGCGAGGCCGAAGCCGTCCCAACCTGCAAGCTGCCTGTCGCGTGCGACTTCCGCCAGCACGTCGAGCGACAACTCCAGCCGGTCCGCCTCTTCGGCGTCGATGGTGAAATTCAATCCGCGGATGCACGCGGCGCGCGCCAGTTCGCGCACACGGGGAACCAGTTCCGCCATGACGCGCGCCTGGGACACCGCCTCATATCTCGGATGCAGTGCCGACAGCTTAACGGAAATGCCCGGCCGGTCGGGCAGTGGCTTGTTGCCGGCGGCTTTTCCTATTCGCTCGATCGCAGCAGCGTAACTCGCTTGATATCGCAACGCGTCTTCGTCAGTGCGGGCGCCTTCGCCAAGCATGTCGAAGCTGTAGCGGAACACCCGTCCCGAGCGGGACGTGGCGCGCCCCAGAGCTTCGTCGATCGTCTGCCCGAGGACGAAATGGTTTCCCATCACGCGCATCGCCTGGCGCAACGCGCCGCGCACGGTCGGTAATCCCAGCCTGCGCACGACGCCGCGCAAAATGCCTTCAGGAGTGTCGGCCGGCCCGATCAGTCGCGCGGACAACCCGAGGGCCCAGGCGGATGCGTTGACCATCAGCGTTTCGCCCTGGCGGTCGCTGGACGCGAAACCACCTTGTCCAAGCTTGTCCTCGATCAGCCGGTCCGCCGTGGCGTCGTCCGGTACGCGCAACAACCCTTCGGCCAGCACCATCAGTGCGAGGCCTTCAGGCGTGGACAGCGAATATTCCCGAAGCAAGGCGTCGATGCCGCCGATGCCGGAGATACCGGCCCGGATGGCGCCGATCAGCCGTCCCGCTTCGGCATCTATTCTGGCCTCGCGTTCGGGCGACAAGGTTGCCGCCGCCAGGAAGCGGCTCGCGAGGATGCCGTCATCGGGCGAGTAAGGCGGCCGGAACCTTGGCGGCAGCGTGTCGCTCATAGGCGGTCCCGCACATCATCGAGGAACCGGATCAAGGCCGCATTGGTTTCGTGCGGCCGCTCCTGCTGTATCCAGTGACCGGCTTCCGGCACGCTGATCTCGTAACGCAAGTCTGCCGTACTCTCGCGAAGGTTCTCGAGTTGCCCGGGCAACATGGCAAGCACCATTTCGCGCTCGCCAGCCAGGAAGCCGGATGGCTGTCTGATGATGTTGTCTCCATAAGCCCGCGCATCGGCGGCATTCCGATCGAAATTCCGATACCAGTTGAACGGTCCGCGCAAACCCCCGGCGCGGAATGCCGCTGCGTAATGCGCAAGCTCGTCGTCCGACATGAAGGAGAGCGGGCCGTCCGGCGGATCGTCCATGCTTGCGAGCATCGGCGAATCGCGCGGCACATGCCGTCCGCTCCGGCGTGCGACACCCTCGCCGCTCGCCATGTAGAACACGCGCTTCAATGCGGCTTCCATGTCTGCGCTCTCGAACTCCGCCTCTGCAACACCGGGCTGCTGGAAATACCGCATATAGAAGAAACGGTCCGGATAACGCTTTTCGATGATGTCGAAGAACGGGATGGGCGGTGGCGGACTATGGGGGACGCTGAGGCAGAAAACCGCTGCCACCTGGTCAGCAAACCGCAGGGCGCAGCGCCACGCCACAGGCGCGCCCCAGTCATGCCCAACTGCCACCCATTTCGCAGCGCCAAGATGGGCGGCGATGGCGGCCATGTCAGCCGAGATGGTGTCGAGCGTGTAGGCCTCGATCGCAGCGGGCTTGTCCGAAGCGCCGTAGCCGCGCATGTCCGGAACCGCCACGCGCCAGCCTGCCTGCACGAGCGGCCGAATCTGGTGCCGCCACGAAAGGCTCAGTTCAGGCCAGCCATGCATCAGAATGACGAGCGGTCCCGCGCCCGCCACCTGAACCGAAAGCTTCACATCGCCCGAGGCGATCGGGTGCCGCTCTTGCGCACTCATTCCGGCACCTTTCGCTACGTCGAATGGTCTGGGGCACTCGCCATGAGGCGCGCGCCCAGTCCACTCTTAGCTCAAGGTCCGTATATGGGCGCAATCCCCTGGTTCGTCACGGGCGCGCCTGCCGCACAGGTGAAGCTGGTGGCTTTCGAAGGATCGCCGCTCTGGTAGGCGCTGTAGGCGGGATAGAGGCAGAGCGGCCGCTGGAACGCGACGCCTTTCGATGGCGAATCGTCCACGTATTTCGTCGCGGTCACCGTGGTTGGCGCCACGCCATATTCCACCCATGCGATCAGCGCTCCCAGAACGTCGTCCGACGGATCGAGCGGCTTCGGCGGCAATGTTCCTGACAGATTGCCGAACGCGTTCGCGCCCGGGCCACCGCCGCAATGCCACACGCCTGGCGCCATGAACAGGCGCAGGTAATTGCCGATATTCGCAGCGTCCGCCGTCGCCACTGCATTGTAGTAGTCGATGGCGGTGGCGCTGGGGATCAGCGGATCGGCGTAGCCGGCATACATCACCATCTTGCCGCCGCGCCCTGAAAAGGCCGAGAGGTCTATGCTGTTTGCATTCAACACAGCGGCGAACGTGCTGTCGCCAACCTTCATGTTGTCCACTATCGCAATCCTCCGCGTGCGCTCATGCGCAATACGGTCGGTGGCCTTGAACAGGTCCTGCCAGTTCCAGTTGCGCCCAAGCGCCCAAAACATCAGGCTGTCGAATGCCGGCTCCGTCCCGGCCTCCTGCCACACCAGCCCGAGATTGCCGGTATAGCCGTTTTGCGCGGTCAACGGCACCGGCTCTTCCGTGCCGCGTTCGGCGCCGGGATATAGCTGGTTGCCCAGGCTGTCCTTCGCACCACCCCAATCGAGGTTCATCGCCTTTGCCTCGTCTGACGTGAGGCAGGTGCAGCTCGCGGCGTTCGGGTCCGTGCACGGCACTTCGCCCTGCGCGCCAGTGCACTGCAGAGTTTTTGCGTCCGCCGCGCAGGATGCAGGCAGCGTCAGGAAGTCATCCGTTGCAAGCCCGCCATCCTTGCCCGCGCATTGCGACAAGACCAGCTGATGCGCCAGCGCCAGCCCTGCATTGGTGAGGTATGCATCCGGCTTGAAATGCGTCGCCTCGTAAACCGCCGCACCGGTCAGATGAAGATGCGTCCTGTTATGCGCTGGGGCGCCTGCCAGAATGCCGTCATAATCGTCCGGGAAACGCTGGCTCTCCATGAGGGCTTGCTGGCCGCCGGTCGAACAGCCATCGAAATACGAGTGCGCCGGCTGCTTGGCGTAATAAACAGCCGTCATCTGCTTGCCGACGATGGTCATGAGATGCGTCGCGGCGTAGCCGAAATCCTCGATGGCAGCGACGTCGTTGTGCAAACCGCCGGGCTTGCCGCCGAAGCCGCTGCGATTTCCGCAATAGGCACTGTTGCAGCCGAACAGAATTCCTGTACCCATATCGGTGTTGGCAGCCGCAAATCCTTCGAGCAGACCGAGTTCAAGCGTGGTGTAAGCGACGCTGCCGGCAAACCCGCCATTTCCGGTGCCGAGATAGCGGCCGTTCCAGTTTGCCGCGGGCAGCCAAACCGCAATCGCCGATTGCGAGCGCTTCGAATCCCCGCTGGACGACACGACAGCCAATACGCTGCAGAAGGGCGGCAACCCGGTGATCGGAGTGCCACCATCCGGCGGCGTGAACGTGCCGCCGGTGATGTCCTGTGCCGAAAACGACACGACGGTCGCGCGGCCCGGAAGCTTGATGTCCTTGGCTGAAAGATCGGTGCACGGCGAGGCGGACGCGGCGCCCGCACAGGCCGTGGCAAACGCCAAGCCCAATCCTGCTGTTCGGATAAGCGCCAGTCGAGCCGCAAACGCTGCCTTTCCCCTGGTCTTCATTGTTTCCCCAATCGTTTTTCATTGGCCTCTTCGGGCGCGCAAACTTTGGTCTCGTTTCGCCGAACCTCGCAAGGGCCCTCTTGGGGCCGCGCCCAGACCTGGGCTAAGACCGCGCCATGAAAGCCACAGCCACCCTCATCCTCCTCCTTGCAACCACAACTCTGGCCGCTGCGGCGCCTGCGTCGCAGAGCTGCTTCACGGACCTGGCGGAGACGCGCAACTACACGCTCGGCCAGCCCACGCACGTGCTGCCGGCGCCTGCCGGACACGCCGTGTATTACCTGCGCAGTGCTGCCCGCGACACGACACTGCACCTCTACGCCTATGATGCCGCCACAAAGACGGAGCGCGAACTCGCACGGCCGGAATCGTCGGACGAACACCTCAGCACGGAAGAAAAGGCACGTCGTGAACGGGCGCGCATGACGCTCAAGGGGATCACGGATTTTACCCTCTCCGACGATGGCGGCACCATGCTGGCCACCGAAGGCGACGCGCTGAAGCGGATCACTTTGCCGGACGGGCACGTCTCGCCGTTGCCGGGCCACGGCTGGATTGCGCCCCGCCTGTCGCCCGACGGCAAATTCGTCACCGTCGTGCGCGACAACGATCTGCACGTGCTCGAGACATCGTCCGGCAACGATACGCAGCTTACGCACGGTGCTTCGGAAACATTGACCCGCGGCCTAGCAGAGTTTGCGGCGGCTGAAGAACTCGGCCGTGCGGACGGTGCCTGGTGGTCGCCGGACTCTTCACGCCTGGTCTATGAAGAGGCGGATACGTCCAAGGTCGAGATGCACTACATCGCGGATCCTGGCATCCGGATCGTGCACCGACGAGTTTCCGTTATCCGCGGGCCGGAACAGAGAACGCCACCACCAGGCTCGGTATCACCGCACGCACCGGCGGCACCACGACCTGGATCGACTGGGACCATGATGCGCTGCCCTACATCGCGCGCGTCATTTGGCCGAAACATGGCCCGCTTACCCTGGTGTTGCTCGATCGCGCCCAGAAACGCGAAGTGGTCCTCGCCGTGAACGAGGCGACCGGAAAGACCCGGACGCTTCTCGAAGAGCGAGACAACGCCTGGATCAACCTTGTTCCCATGTTCTCGCCGCGCATCAATGCGCTCGATATGCCGAAATGGTTGCCGGATGGCTCAGGCTTCCTGTGGGCGTCGGAAAAATCCGGCACGTGGCAGCTTGAACTACGCCATGCGGACGGTTCGCCGGATCACGCAATAACTCCAGCCGGGTTCCGGTTCGATGCACTGAACGACATCGATTTGGCGGATTACGATGCCATCATCACGGCCAGTCCCGACCGTCTCTCCTTCGGCCTGTATCGCATCAAGCTGGCGGCGGGCTCTACGCCCGAGCCGGTTGCGGCAGCACCTGGTCTGCATGACGCCGCGTTTGCTGCCGACGGGCACGCGAGCTTTACGGACAGCTTTTCTCTGGCGGATGGCACGACCGGCACCAACCTGCTGCGGCGCGACGGCACGCTGCTCGCAACATTGCCGAGCCGTGCCGACAAGCCACCGCAGATCCCTCAGGTCGAATACACGACCGTAGGTCCCCGCCTGCTGGATGCGGCTATCATCCGGCCGACCAATTTCGATCCGGCGAAAACCTATCCGGTCGTGCTTTCGGTTTACGCGGGTCCGGGCGTCAAGAACGTTCTGCGGGCTCCACACAGCGCGTTCGAGGACCAGTGCCTTGCCGACCAGGGCCCGTTCATCGTCGTCACACTGGATGGCCGTGGAACACCGGGTCGCGACCATGATTTCGAGCGTGCCACGGCCGATAATCTGATCGACGCACCACTTGCTGACCAGGTCGATGGCCTGGAGGCGCTTGGCGCGCGCATCAAGCAGATCGACCTCAAACACGCAGGTGTCGAGGGCTGGTCGTTCGGCGGCTATTTCACGGCGATGGCGACGATCCGCCGGCCGGACGTGTTTGCAGCCGGTGCAGCAGGTGCTCCGGTTATCGACTTCGGCGATTACGACACGGCTTACACGGAGCGCTACCTTGGTGTTCCCGCGCACACGGGGGACTCTTCAAACGCGAGCCCAGCCTACAAAGTGAGCAACGTTCTCACCTACGCGTCGACCCTGCAGCGTCCGCTGCTCATCATGCACGGGCTTACCGACGACAACGTCTATTTCGAAAATACCGTGAAGTTGACACAGGCGCTCTTGGCTGCGGGCAAACCCTACCAGCTGTTGCTACTGCCCGGGACCCACTTGTTGCCTGACGCTAAGATCCGCGCTCGCGTCGACGAGGCTCGGGCGACGTTCCTGCGGGCGGCCCTCACGAAGTAGTAACGATGGGGTCCAAAAGATTTCCCTTGGACCCCACTCTATTCTGGTGAGCCGCAGGCGGTCTTGCGACTATTGCGGCGGCGCGGGCGGCGTGTTGGTCGAGCCGCTGGCGCCCGTCGCGGCTGGGCTCTGATTGGCCACGCTCGGCGAGCCCATCTGGCCCGGACCGCCCGATCCTGCGGAATCGGCGCCGCCAGCGCCGGTCGTGTTCGCAGTGCGCTTGTGATGATGGTGCGTGTGGTGCGTCGTCTTCGGCGTAGCTGGCGCGTTGGACGACATGCTGTCCCCGCTTGCGCCCGAGGGCGCGGCCGGATCTGCGGTTTGCGCGAAGGCCTGTTGGGCCGCGAACGTGCCCGTCAGAAAAGCAGCCGCCAGAAAAGCGTTCTTCAAGAGAGATCCTCCGTTTTGGATTAGGCTGATCGCGGTTCGGCGCGTGCCCGTTAGCGCAACAAAACGGCTACTTCGAAGGATAGTTGCGCCCGGCTTCCGCCTCGAATGTGGCGGCGCGGTGCGTGACCTATTTGTTGCACTGCAGCATTCGTGATGGCGCGCTCGTTTGAAAGTGACGCGCGGCGGCCCATTTGCCGGCCAGTAGTACTTCCAGGTCGAAAAACGGGCTTCATTCGCGGTGAGCCGTGCGCGCCCAATCTCCAGCCGGAAAGGCCTTGCATGACTTCGCACAAGATCGCCGAGATGTTGCGGGCGAGCCGGCTCCCTGGGGCGGAGCGCATGGCGGAGACCGCATCGACGCTGCAGGCCCTCGTTCAGAAAAAGCTTCCGTCCGGACTTCCAAATGCGGTGGCGACTGGACTTGGCGGCCTGTCTGCAGGATTGGCCGACACGTTGCGCACCCTTGTTCCCGGCGGCGCCCCCGGGCCGGACGAGCATTTCACGTCGGGCCGCTTCACCAACAATGCGGGCACGCGGCCCTATCGCCTCTACCGCCCGCATCGTGCCCTGCCGCAGCATCCGGCCTTGGTCGTCATGCTGCACGGCTGCACCCAGTCACCGGATGATTTCGCAGCCGGCACGCGCATGAACCAGCTTGCCGAGCAGCACGGTTTCCTGGTGCTCTATCCCGGCCAGGTTTCATCTGCGAATGCGAATGGCTGCTGGAACTGGTTCCGCGCTGCCGACCAGGGACGCGAGGGCGGCGAGCCCGAAATCATTGCCGGCATGACGCGCATCGTCATGGCCGAACACAGCATCGACTCACGGCGCGTTTTCGCGGCGGGCTTGTCGGCAGGAGGTGCGATGGCGGCAACTCTTGGCGCCGTGTATCCCGATCTCTTCGCCGCGATCGGCATCCACTCCGGCCTGGCGCATGGCAGCGCGCATGATATGCCGAGTGCCTTCGCCGCCATGCACGGCGGCAAGCCTGGCAGCGGGCGCATCACCGTGCCGACGATCATCTTTCACGGAGACCGCGACAGCACGGTGAGCGTAAAGAATGCGGAAGCGGTGGCGGCGCAGGCCACGCCGGTCGAGCGCACAACCCGCGAAGTGGTCCGCGGCAAGGCGGGAAAATCCTTCACCCGCACGACGAATGTCACGTTGGGCGGCAGGCCGGTGCTGGAACAGTGGCTCATCCACGGCGCCGGTCACGCCTGGGCCGGCGGGGATCCGGCCGGCAGCTATACCGATGCGTCGGGCCCTGATGCATCGGGCGAGATGCTGCGTTTCTTCTTCACGCGCTGAGGCGGCGACGCGGGCACGCGTCCGGGGGGCGTAGGGCCGGCTACTCCTCGGCCTCCTTGCGCAGCCGGTGGAGGCTGCGGACGCTGAATGGTAGCATGAGAACGTAGATCAAGCCGGCGGCGGCGAGTGCGAGCCAGGGATCCGCCACGAGCAGCGCTGCAAAGAAGCCGGTGCCGAGCAGCAGGCCGAGCACGTATTCGGCTGGCACCTTGAAGTTCTTGAAGCTCCATACCGGCAGTGTGGACACTAGCAGCACTGATGTCCCGACCAGGACCGAAGCCGCCACCCAGGGCGATTGGGCAACCGACCCGAGCCGAAGCCAGCCCTGGTCCTGCGCCTCGAGCCCGAGAAAAAGCGGGAACAGCGCGATGCCGGCGCCGGCGGGTGCCGGGACGCCGGTGAAGAAGCTTTGCGCGTAGGCGGGCTTCGGCGCCGTCTCGAGCGACGCGTTGAAGCGCGCCAGTCGCAGCGCCATGCAGACTGCGAACATAAGGCAAGGCATGAACGCGAACCGGCCGCCCTCGTGCAGTGACCAGAGATACAGGATCAGGGCAGGTGCCACGCCAAAACTGCAGAAATCCGAAAGGCTGTCGAACTCAGCTCCAAAACGCGACGTGGCCTTCAAAAGGCGAGCGAGGCGTCCGTCCAGGCCATCGATGACGCCGGCGACGACGACCGACACCGCCGCCTGTTGCCAGTGGCCGTCGAGTGCGAAACGGATGGACGTGAGCCCGGCGCACAAGCCGATCAGGGTCAGAAGGTTGGGCATCACCCGGTTGAAGGACGGTCCCTTGTAGCGCGGGCGCCGGCGCAGCCTCCGACCTCGGCGACCCGTCATTTTGGCTACCTCGAGGCCTGGACCTTCA
>CAZZVF010000005.1:0-29754 GCA_964657355.1 uncultured Buchnera sp. | reverse complement strand
GCCACGGACCTCGATGACCGGAAAGCTACGGGCGGGCGCATCGCGCTCAAGGGCTTTTTTCCCCAGCCTGCAGCTTTCCTCGCGAGACAAAAAAGCCCTTGCCCGCTTCGCTGTTTCCCGCCCGTGGGCGCATCCCGTCGAGGCCCCGTTGTGGCGGCCTCCAACTAAAGGGAAACACCATGACACGCACATCCACAGCCATTTACCCGGTGAGCGCCGTCCTACAGCTTGCGGACATCGGCTGCGATTAATACGCTGGACACGACCACGAGTGCCAACCTAGTCAAGGAGAGAGCATGGCCTTCACCACAGGTGATCCAGTGTATGTCAGACCTATAGAGGACACGGGGGAGGTACACGGCTGCTTTCCACCAACTGGGCACGATGTCCTTTGTGACGCACACGAAACGGTTTTGCGTTTTGAGGCTGCTGTCTTAGAAGGGCTACCATTTGAGCACCGCGAGCTTCTTGGCGACACCATAATTATCACGCGTGAGGCGAAAGTTTTGCTCAGCGGGAGGCGAGTACTTAAAATTAGTCATTACATTATAGGCCCGAATGGGCACATGCGCCGTAGATCGGCAATCAAGCGTTCTAGTAAGACATAGCATGTTCCACCCGTCCTTAGAGACCAGGAAGCTGGGTTTATTAATCTACTTCTTTGGTTCTCTAGGGCTGCTTTCGCTTTTTCCTGGTCCTTCACCGGACATCTCCAAGTTGCTGCCTCTTCCAGCTACTGTTTTGGCGCAACTTAAAGTGCCTGGAATTATGTTCTATCCGACCGCTTACTTAACACTTCTGTTCGTCTCAAATCTTCTTTCAGAACACTCTTATTTTAGCCTAAATTTAACCGCCGAAGATTTACGCTCTGTTTCAGCTTCGCGTCCAGTGCTTGTGCAGCTCACCGGAGAACCACGGTTAATACAAGCGAGACTTGTGGAACAGGTAATTTCGAGCAACAAGTACCATGACTGGGCCGGTTACATACGCAATTCAGTTGAAATATTTCTACCGATTGTTTTTGGCATATCATGTATAATACTTCTTTGGCATAGTGGTGTCTCAGCGTTTGTAGTCTTGTGCCGAACTGTCCTGTAGAAATGCTATCTGTATTGGAGGAGGAATCCGAATGACTCACCGTCACTCTTATACGTTCATAGAGCCTAGTGGCGAAAGAATCGCCGGGCATCGACACAAAAATCCCGATGGCTCTGTAGGCGGTTGGGTGGCAAAAAACGCAACGATTGCAGAAACAGCAGTCATTGAGCCGGGAGCGGTAGTTGAGCCTCGCGCGACGGTGCTTCCTGACTGTCGAGTGCCCGCCGGACGGACTATTCGTTACCGGTCGCTGTTTCCTTCTTGATGTCAGGAAATCACATTGGGGAAGCTAAATTGACAGCAATACAGCCTGCTGATCAACGAGGCTGCATCGCATGAGCGCGAGCCGGATGCGGCAACCCACGCTCGCAACTACGACGCCGCTCTTGATGCCGAACTGGCGACGATGCGCCGGGAGATCGAAGAACTTGAAGCCGAGTTCGCCGACCTGGATGGGATCAGGAGGCGGTGCGCGATCAATTCCGCCAGCAGCACGAGGCGCTGAACGCGGCCGAGCTTGAAGCTGACCACAGCGAGAGACTTGCTCGCGAAACGCAGCAACGTGGCGACGATTCAGCTCTCAACGCCGCACAGGCCATGGAAGACCTTGCCCGCATCGATCCAGTTGGCCCGGCGCGGCAATTCGGTCATCAGGCGGGCGACCGCCTCAAATCACCCGAGGAAATGCGCCGGGAATGGGCCGAGCTGATGCGCGGCGGTTGTCGGCCGCACAGGCGGCCGAGGCGCGACGGAAGGCAATGGAAACGCGTTCCGCAGATCCAGCGCAGGAGAGGGCGCGGGATGCGGCTTCTCCTGCTCCGACGCCGGTTCATTCGAACGCGCAGAGCCGCGCTGAGGTAAATGAACACAGCCGCGATCCAACGGCTAAAATCGCGCTTCATGGGCCGCGCGCCTACGCGGTTTCGCCATGGAATCGGCGCCAAACGTCCGCAAGTAGACCAAACCAGAGCGCACGCCCGAAAGGGCCCTGAAATCAGAAACCCCCGTCCAGCCCCCGGAAAACAAGCGCGCCTGGGTATTTCAGAGGCTACGGGATTTCGTGCGTGGCTGGTTTGAGGCAACACCCCAGCCAACCCCGTCGCGTGATTGTGCCGCTAATCGGCAGTACGAGGTTGCCGGCGATCGACAAGCCGAACACGTCAGGCCGGTGCCTGCGGCCGAACCGAAATCCGATCATGGACAGCAGCCGGAGAAGGCCCGTCCCGTTGAGCGGTTCACGAAGCGTGACTTCACCGACGAACTGCTGGCCGAAGCCCGCGCCAGGCTGGCAAGTCAGACACCCGAGCAGCTTGCCGAACGCGAACGCCTGCAGGCCGAACAGTCACGCGGGCGAGGTGATGGAAGCCGGGAGCGCACCCGTTATCGCCACAGCCTCTTGTGGGAGCTGGTGCACCCGTTCCACGATCACCGCTCACGCAATCGTCATAGGAGGCCGGGATCATGATTCCTCCTTTTGGGGAAGCTACGAACCACGGTTTTGGCGACGAACTGCTAGCCGAGGCTGTCGCGAGGATCGCGGCCAGACAGCAGCGCGACGAGTTGGAACGCTGTGCAATGCGTCCGGAGCAGCTTATGAAGCTGGAAAGCCCCAATCAGGGCCGCACAAAACAGCGGCAATACAGAACGGCTTCGTGAGCTGCGCCGGACACACTACGAGGCAACAGGCGCGGCGGGAGGATAGCCCGCGACGGATAGAGTCTCAGAACGCCGCGGCGTGGTCCGCCGGTTCGCGAGTCACAATGTAGTCGTGACCCGCGTTATCTACGGCGCAATGTAATTGGCGATCAACAAGCCTATGAACCGCCTTGCGTTGTAACGATCGAAAGCGTATCGCCGCAACTTAGTTTCAAAGTCGCCGTATGCCCATTTTGGTTGTTGGCAACAAACGAGCCCGTAAAAGTTCCACCAAATGGGGCATAACCAAATAAAGGGTATTGGACATAAAAGCTTGAGTTCGAAATGTTAAAGAATAGTACCTCGTTCCCTAACGGAAGATAGAAGTAATAGCCGACTTCAGGAGTTTGAAGGAACAAAGTACGAGTAACAACATAGTAGTTGCTGTAAGGAGACGTTATGACGGCAGCGGCAGTCCGCTGCAGGTTATTCACATCGACACCGCTAGCTTTAACCCAAGGACAATTGACCCCTGAAATGGAAGAGTTCCCTGGTTCTGAAGCTGCCGCGTTGAAAGCAACCATAATCCCAATCGCAGAAAAGCAATAAACTATCTTGGCTCTTGTCGAGATACGCATGTTTAACTCTCCCTCTATCGATAATAAAATCGTAACGTCTCCTTACAAAAAAGCAACGGAAAAACTGTTACCAAACGATGGTATTTTATACGGCCTAACGATCCCTGAGGTCTCGTCTACGAATTAGCTTCTTGAAGCATTTTTGACGTCCGGACAGTCCCTGCGTTTGCAAATTGTCAAGCCATATTTCCGACTCTCTCGAGGTCGCTCGATTGCACATTGTTCTCGAATTGCAGAGAACGTGGCGTAGAGCGAACTGCCGGTGCAATACCTCAAGTATTAATCTAAAAAAACAGGCGTAGGTGCGAGGACTGCGAAACCCTGCTACTAGGTTTGCTGATGCTTTGATGTCAGCTTTCGAAGCGCCTCAGGGTCGCGGCTATCACCTTTGAACAGGCCCAAGTGCCCCAGATGACCGAGCAGTTCCCCGGACAGGCTGAACAAAACGTTGCCTCGGGCCGTAGCTATCTTTGCGCCGTTTGCCACGGTTTCGTCGATCACATCTCCACCCTCGGCAATACGAGCCAGGCAGGTGCCGTCCAAACGGTCGTAGATGAAGCCGATTGTTGCCGTCACAAACGCAGCCTCCGGAGTGCGCCAGCTCGTTGGCCAAGACCCTGATGATCTCAGAAATATCCTATAAGGCAAGATAGAACAGGCGTTTCATCTCACGACGGCCGCGGGCGACGGAGTCCAAGATCAGCCCGCACGCTAGCGACAGAAAACTCAATGCTACCATAGAGGCTGAGACGATGGCGGTCGGCAGCCGCGGCACGAGGCCTGTTTTCAGGAAGGTTATAACGATCGGAAAGCCAAGTGACAGGCCGGTGATGAGCAGTCCGATTGCTGCAAGGGAAAAGAACGGCAGCGGACGCTGGTCGCGTAGCAGCTGGATGATCAGCCGCAGGATACGCAGTCCGTCGCTGTAAGTACGCAGCTTGGAGGCCGAGCCTGCCGGACGTTCATGATAAGTGCAGGGCAGTTCGCCGATTGGCATGGCGAGTTGCAGCGCGTGCACGGTGAGTTCGGTTTCTGTTTCGAAGCCCTCGGAAAGCGCCGGGAAGGACTTCACGTAGCGGCGCGAGAATACGCGGTAGCCGGACAGCATGTCGGTGATGCGGGCGCCGAACAGGATTGCGGCGAGTTTCGTCAGCAAGGCGTTGCCGGTGCGATGGCCACGCCGGTAGGCGAGTTGTGCAGTGCTGACCCGTATTGCGGTCACCATGTCAAGCCGCTCGGCAGCAAGCATGGCGACCATAGCCGTTGCGGCGCCTGCGTCGTAGGTACCGTCGCCGTCCACCAGGACGTAGACGTCCGCATCGATGTCGGCGAACATGCGCCTGACAGTATGACCTTTGCCTTGCAGCCGTTCGGTGATGACGTGGGCGCCAGCGGCGCGGGCGATCCCGGCTGTGCCATCGGTCGAGTTGTTGTCGCAGACGTGGATGTCTGCGTCGGGCAGGCTGGCACGGAAATCCGCGACGACACCGGCAATGGCAACGGCTTCGTTGTAGCAGGGTATCAGCACTGCGACGCGAACTGGTAGCTTCAAGTCAGCCTAGCCGGCGTTGCTGCATGAGGTCTCACCCGGAGCGGATATCAGTGAGGGTCTGAACGAGAGGCCATCAAAAATAGTAGCGGAAGACCAAATGACGCAGCGTGACCGCAATGCTAATAACGGGAAACACGAAAAGCGGCACCAGCACGTAAGCTGGCAATTGCCAGTTAGAGGTAGGGCGCTTGATAAAAGCGATCGGGAGCATTGCTGCCAATGGCAGAAAATATCTCCCTAGAACCCCTAGAACGGTCGGGGCGCCCACAGGCGTCCAGGTTAGGTACTGGAGCAGGAATATTCCGGCCGTAGAGGACGTGACGGCGATCGCCGTCAGGGCGGCAGATGATCCCTTGGCACGAGTACCGGAAGCAATCGTCGCCACGACAGCGTAGGCGAGCATCAACCATGCAACCTTGTTGAACCAGTCCTGAGGCGCAAATGTCGTTATGAAGTAGCCGGCGTAATCTTGAACGAACCCGGTCCTCAAGGTCGCATGGATCAACCCAAATAAACGGCCAGGATGCGCCAGCAGCAGATGCATCTGCGCACCGGGATTAGCAGCATGGCTCTGGTCCACGCTTACGAAAATGTGGACGGCGCAGACGATCCACCAGATTAGGGACGCGAGCCAGGCACCGGCAAGATATTTGCACCGGGTGCGCCAGGGCACGTCCGACGGCACCAAGATTAGAATGCCGAGCGCGGCGTAAGGCGGCCGGGACATGCCGATCAGGGCGACGATGATGCTTGCGACAAGGAGATAACGTCGATGCACTTTGGGTTCGTGCGGCAGCCCGAGTTGAAGAATGCAGGCAGCAGCGAGAGCCGAGCAGGCGAGCATCGGCCCGTCCTGGGTGAGGGAGCCCATCAGTGCAGCGGACGACGGTAGTAGCAGTAACGCGAACAGCCATATCGCTGCAGGTCCGGCCAAGCCTACCGCTAACCCTGCGATACCGATCGAAGCGATTCCTTGGGCAAGGCGAGCGCCGATGTCGGTCTTTAGCACGTCGAGTCCGAGGTGCTTTCCTAGAAAAATTGCTGCGGCAGCGGGCAGGTAGAAAACGGGCGGATAGACCGCTGTGTTGGGGAAGCTCCACTGCCCGACATCGCCCCATTTGATGGGGGCATACATGCTTGGCCGAGCTCTCGCGTTCGGATCGGTGACGATTGGGTAAAAGCGATTTATCGCCTCCATTACCCCTAGGTCGATCACCCCCCCTGAAGCGCCCGGATCCAGCCTTCTCGAAATAGGGTAGCCACGGCTTATTTGGTCAGCCCTTACAAAATGAGCGCCCTCGTCCGGTCCCTGAATTGGCGGAAGAAGCACCGCGAGAAGAAAGACAAATACAGTGGCTAGCAGGACGTACAAGGCAGCTATTGCTGGAGCATGTATTTGGAGTTTAGTGGAAAGCGCAGCTCGCAGCTGACCGACATCGACAGCGAAAGGCACTATTGCAGTTCCATTACGGTTTCATTCTTAGGATTGTACGTGGCGCGAGCCAGCGTTAGTGCGTTGACACGCATGCGGTCAAGATCCGATGATAAAGGCAGAATGCGGCCGACCTGAACAGCCAAGCCACGTCGGATTATGCCCATTGCTAGCGATGCGTAGCGGATCAAAAGGCGAGAGTCACAAAACGGGCTTTGCCGACGAGCTGTTAGTCGAAGCCCGCCAGCCTTGCGAGCCAAACGCTAGCGAACGGTCGCGTGGTCGAAGCGATGGAGAGCGGGGAACGCACCAGACAATGAGACAGCCGCTTGTGGGAGTTGATATAGCGGTTCCACATCAGCGCTGCCCTGATTGCCGAGGAAGCCACAGCCGTGACTGCGTCTGCCGCCGAAATCGGGAAGTTGGAAGCAAAGGTGGAGGCGATTTTGGGGGAGTACGAGCTGGCGCGACCTGGCTAGAGCACCGCTAGATGTAATACTTCCCAGCCAAAACAGATCGGCCGACGAGCGGACGGCCTTGTCGAAAGCCTTGCAGGAGCCGGTTTGATGACTTTGCCCCTGTTTACGCCCATGCGCTCGACTGCCGACGAAATCCTTGATGAGGCCCGTGCTGCGATAAAGCAGGAGCGGGCTGGGATGACCGCCGAGCAGCTTATGAAGCTGAAACGGGCGATAGAATCCGCGCGCGACAGTGGCGACCATGAACAGGTTCGTGAACTAAGTCGGACCCACTATGGGCAGACTGGCGCGGCAGGCTATCGCTAGAGCCGTTCCAGCCACAGCAGCGCATGCATCGTGGATGGCGGGAGCCATGACGGCACAAGCGGCTTGATCCACGCCACGAGCACCGCCACAGCCAGCACAGCGAGGACGAGCGTGACCCCGCTATCATCGCGCCGGTATCTGTTCCATCGGCGCCTTGGGCTTCGCCTGGGGCTTGGCGACAGCCACCCAAGCCATGGGCGGCGATGTGCGTGGCTAACGGCTTTGACGACCGCCCGCGCCTGCCAAGGGGTGCAGCGGAACAGCTCAGAGCGGGGCAACCGGCAGTCGGACAGCATGCGGTGCGCGGCCAGCTCGACAGCAGGCCAGTCGGAAACCGGAGGACTTTTGTAGGCGACGGTGAAGGGCTGCCCCGTGACATACTCCCCGGCCAGCTCGGCAGCGCGATGTTTGGGGGTGCGTCCGGTCCCGCCGATCTTGCAGCAGCCCGGAAAGGCGGGACAGGTCAGGACATAGACCCAGCCCGGCAAAGGCACAGAGCGCGGATTGTAGCGGCTCACCGTGGAGATTGAGGCGGCAATCCGAAGTCATGGGCGAGCGGCGACGGATGGCGCTTCTGCCTAGCTTCCTGTCCTGCTGCATGAAACCGCGACAGCCTGAACTCGTGCGCGTCCCGCTCGATCTGCGCGGCAACAGCCAGCTCCACGTACTGCCCGACGGTCCGTCCCCGAAACTCGGCCGCGAACACCGCCTCCGCATACATCCGGTTCGGCAGCTTGACGCTGTGGCCGGGAACTGGAGGCCGGTCAGCCATCAGGCAGGTTTTCCCGGATAATCTGCCGCAGGATCGGTACGCGTGATCCTGACCTCGAAGCCGGGGCCATAGAGCAGGAAATGCGGCTCCTCAGTGACGGTCTGGACGAAGACGGCAGCACCGTAGCGCACCAGGCGCGACGCTTGGTCGACGAGTTCGGAATCGGTCAGTCCTCTTACGCTCATTATTCCGATATGCCATCGTAACGGCGGCTGTACAAGCCGGATGTGTAGCTGGCTGCACGGGTTCCGAGTTTCGTAAGGTGGCCGCCACGGACCTCGATGACCGGAAAGCTACGGGCGGGCGCATCGCGCTCAAGGGCTTTTTTCCCCAGCCTGCAGCTTTCCTCGCGAGACAAAAAAGCCCTTGCCCGCTTCGCTGTTTCCCGCCCGTGGGCGCATCCCGTCGAGGCCCCGTTGTGGCGGCCTCCAACTAAAGGGAAACACCATGACACGCACATCCACAGCCAAACGGCAGGCTACAGCAGCGATCGAACGCAGCCCCCGACCATTGAGCAGCGAGGACAAGGTAACCGCTTTCCGCACCGCCACGAGCAGCTTCGTCGTCTGGTATGCTGGGCACATCGAGGCCGGCATGACCGATCCGGAGCTTGAGGCAGCACTGGAACTCAGCCTCGGCATCATGGGCGGCAGCTGCGGTCCGGGCATGATGGACGTGTCCTACCAGGGTCCTGGCCTGCGCATCTGGGCCGCCTGGGAAATCACCAGCCACTACGGCATCAAGCCGATCTTCGCAGGCCATGCGACTATCGCTATGGCTAGGGAGGTCTACGGCATCGCAAACCCGCAGGAGCGGCAGATTCGGTTACTGTAGCGGTGTCACCAGCCGGCTTCGCCAGAACGGCGGTGCCGGACATCTCCGCCCGTGGCTTGGAAGATCTACGCGGACAGGCAAAGCTGGGGAAAGCAGGCGGGAAGGGGCACGCGCGGTGACCATTCTGGATTGGATTTTAGGGCGGGATAGAGAGCGGGCACGTCAGGAGCCTGAGGCGAAGGCGGAAGCAACCCGTCACCCGCAGCAAGAGCCCGTTGAACAGCATGTGCAAATGTCACCTAGGATGCCGCCACGGGAGCCAGAGGCCGAGTTGAAGCCTAAAAAGCGGCCTGGCGCGCGAATGATGCCTCAAGAAGCCGATCGCATGCGAGACGGGCACGAACGGCAACCAGAACTCGAGCACAAGCCGGAGCAGACACAAGAGGCTACCCGAATGGCCAATACGTTGACACCGCAGCGAGGGCCTTCAATGGGCGGTCCAGGGGTCGGCTTCGTAAACTCATTGGCACAGCAGCCGAGGCAATCTGTCGCCGACGAGATGCTGGCCGAAGCGCGCGCCGAACTGGCGGAAAAGGAAGCACTAAAGACACCCGAACAGAAGCTTGATGACGAACTACAAAGGCTCGAACGGCCAGACTATGGCTTGGAACGCGCCCGATGGGACAATGATCGAAGCCGGCAATAATTCGGCACAAGTAAGGCCAGCTATGCGTTGCCCGGCTGAATCCCGGTCTGAAACTCCCGCAGCAACTCGGGATGTTTGCCCTTCTCCACGTCCACGATAAATCGCAGGATACTCAACTTGGCCACCTGTGCGACAGACATGCCGGTGCGGTAAGCAAACCGGTGGATCAGGTCGAAATCCTCCGGCGTGAATTGCACGGTGATGCTCGGCGGTTTGTCTGAGAGTTTCGTGGCCATACCCTTATCCTCTCCACGACAACACTGCAGCGAGCTCACTTGTTCAAACAGCATGCACTGATCCGAAAACATCCCGCCGGAGGCAAAAGCCCTCAGCTTCCGGCGGGAAGGATCACATGGGCGCAGAGACCGCTCGTCAGCGTAGCGAATAAAGCAAGAGGCGCACGGACGGACTTCCGGCATAGGCAACAGAAGTTAACGCCATTAGAAAAATGCTTAACGCCAACAGGCCGCGCCATCCGTGACATCTAAGGTGGCGGTCTTTCCCAAAACAGAAATCAAAGTCCGGCGGCGCCCTCACCGTGCTCTCGCGAGTTTGGTCGAAGATTCTCCAATATTAGCTGCACACGCTTCGAGGCACTTCACCATCCATGCGTTAAGAGATTGTTTGTTATCTTTAGCAAGCACCGCTAGGCGATCGCGCAGGCTCTCTGGCATACGCAAGGTATATTTGACCTCGCCAGATCCCGCTTCCGGCATTTCACCGAAAAGCGACTCAATAAGATCAGTCTCCCAGCTACGATACTTTTCAAGCCAGACACGGGCCTGATCAGGCGTTATCGGCTCAATGAGCCGATAGTCATCTTCGTCAAATCCATCCCGGTATTTATAGAGGAAGAACGCTCCAAACCGATTCTGAAAAAGATGCTCGCCAGATTCATATGGCCCTCGATCCTCATCCCATCCCTCGATCTTTGTCGAAGTTTCGGTGTTGTAGGTTCTCCCGTCGATGATCCTTTTGCACTTGATATCCATGCTCACCACCTCACTTGCCGTCACCTGAGCTTAATTCAGGTGACGGCAAGTGTCAACACATGACGGCAAGTGGCGGTTAGGCCGGAGCACGTGATAATCCAGTTTATCACGTGCTAGGAAGCTCAGCACGATTCTGCTACGATTCCGACATGACCACTGCCACCCTACCCATTCCGACTGCCCGAACCGGCCAGCTCGCCAGCCTCGACGCGCTAGCAGCGATCCCCGAGGAGGAGATCTGGCTCGCCAGCCAGAAAAGCGCCCGCACGCGACGCGCCTACAAGCAGGACGTGGCGCACTTCATGCGCACGCTTGGCATCACGTCATCGGAACAGCTGCGCCAGGTCGATCATCGCGCGGTGATCGCCTGGGAGCGGATCATGCGCGAACAGGAGGGTGCCGCCGCGTCCACGGTGCGCCGGCGCCTGGCGGCACTGTCCAGCCTGTTCAAGCACCTGGTGCGGCACGGCAGCGCCACCCGTAATCCAGTCGTGGACGTGCAACGGCCGAGCATCAACCGCGATGAAGGCAGCACGGCGGCGTTTAGCAAGACTCAGGCGCGACTATTGCTAGACGCGCCTGCGGCAGACACCGTCGCAGGGCTGCGCGATCGGGCGATCCTATCCGTTGGTTTGCAGGTCGGGTTACGACGGGCGGAGATTGCCGCGCTCACCGTGGGCGACCTTCACCAGAACCGCGGCCTCGATGCGCTGCGCCTGACCCGCAAGGGCGGTCGGCGCGACGCGCTCGCCATCAACCCGCAGACGGCGGTTCGCATCCGGGCCTATTTGGAGATGGCGGGCCATGGTGGCGACCATCAGGGACCGCTGTTCCGGCCGCTGCGCGGCAATGCCAAAGCGCACAACGCCGCCGGCACGATGGACCCAGACGCGATCGATCGCGTGCTGCGCAAATACGCCGCCGGCATCGGCCTGACACGGGGTTACTCAGCGCACTCCATGCGAGCGACGTTCATTACCACGGCGCTGGAAAACGGAGCGCAGCTGGAGGATGTACAAAAGGCGGCAGGTCATCGCGACCCGTCCACGACCAAGCTGTATGATCGCCGGGGGTATAATCCCGAGAAAGCGGCGAGCTTTTTTGCTACATATTGAACGAGAAGAAGATGATTATTCGATCATATGGCCTTCATTGGCATAACGACAGAGTGTCATGGGGAAGGCGCGGAGTATTAGGTGAACTCCTTGGTGCAGCTAGTCGTAGCAAAGACGCTCGCGCAGTCAACTTTCGGAACCAGCGTGGGATATACGCCCTGTATGCTGACTACGAGCTAGTGTATGTTGGTCAAACAGGAGGCGGAGAGCAAGATCGCCTGTTCAAGCGATTGAAAATGCATAATCGCGATCATCTCTCAGAGCGCTGGAATCGCTTTTCATGGTTTGGAACGCAGTGGGTCACACAGCAAGGCAATTTATCAGCAGAGGCAGCAAAGTTGAGCGGGAACGTTAGTCATGTGCTAAACATTCTCGAAGCTGTAGCAACAGCAATTGCAGAGCCACGCCTTAACTTGCAGCGAGGTTCTTGGAGCGCCAGTACACAGTATTATCAGTTCGTTCCGGAGCAGGACGATGAAGACGACGCCACCTAATGAGCCAGAGTAAAGGTGATCGATAAACGACATTATCATTTATCAATATGGCTCTATGGTTTTGAGCGTACTCGTCGCCGGATCTTATAAACTGAAAGGAACGACGCATGTCCCGTCACAGTGCTGCTGATCTGGCTCGGCGTTTACCGGCGCTTTCGTGCACAGATTGCGAGAGGGCAGTTACAAGTGTATCCCCAAACGAGATCTGGGTTTTTCTTGTCAATCGCCACTATTGCGCCCGGTGTGCCAGAAAAGAAGGGTTGTATTAGCCGTCTCTGCTTCGACCGGGTTTATCATTGGATTGTTTGTCCCCAGATGCAGGATCCGACTGTGTCAGATCGACCAGACGCAGCAACTCCGCACACTCGATGCGAGCGACATTCATCACCACAGCGCTCGAGAACGGGGCACAGCTGGAGGACTTCCAGAAAGCAGCCGGGCATCGAGACCCGTCTTTACGACCGCCGAGGGTATAACCCGCAGAAGGCGGCAAGCTTTTGCAATCTACTCAAATGCAATTAGCGCCGTTGTGCGAAAGCAAGGGTACGCGTGGCGAATCCGACAAGCTCCTGATCGTTGATTGCAGCCGTTTCCCAAGCTGAGTTAGTGTCATGGTGAAACCGGTTTGCGTAGTCAAGCAGGGCACGAAGTTCCGTTCTGTCGGCAACATTGAGTATCTCATTCGGGCCGCCGTGCCGTTGTTGGCATATGCCGATGAACGGACCGAGTAACATACCCGGCGGGAAGTCAGCCGGATATGCCACGCGCATAAAGGCTTCCAAAATGGGCCGTAACGCAGCAGCAACAGCTCGCTCGCTTGCAGGGTTGCCGCCCCGAATATAGCTCCTAGCCAGTTCATGCCGGCGATCGTGCTCCGTAATGCAATCCTGTCGCACGTCCCAAACCGCCAGCGTCGAGCCTGTCCCATCCCGGATGATCCGCATGGCGGAGCGCGTTACCTTGTCGGCCCCCTCCCAAATCGCACAGAGAAACGGCTTGGAGTGCGACAGCACAATCATCTGGCTGACCCGACCGTAGAGCAGCTGCATCTCCTGCACTGTCGTAAGCGACCTGTGCTCATCGAGGCTGGTCATAGGGTCGTCGATAAGAACGATCTTCTCTGCCAGCTGCGGCTCTTGATCAAGGGAGGCGAAAAAGAAGGCGAGCGCGAGTGTATTGCGATCGCCAGCGCTCAACGTGTTTTTGAAAGACGGTCCTGTATCTCCCGTCAACGCGACCGCGACGTTGTTGATTAGCACGGTGTAACTTGCAGACGACCCGCCTCGATTATTTACGGAGCTGACGGAGCCCAACCGAAAACCAGCATTAAAGCGCCGAAGATATTCATTAATCGCGGTCTCGTAAGCGGGGAAAATGTTCTGGCGATACTGATCAAGTGCTGCACGCGCTTGGACACGTAGAGTCTCGGTCACCGTCTTCGCGGTCTTCTCATCCAGGTAATCGTCACATAGCGCTGCGGTCGCGGTGGAGTGGCGAGCCTTGATCGCCGCCAACTTAGCAAGATCGGCAGCTAAGGTAGCAACATTCGCCGTGGTTGCCTGTTCTTTGACAACCGCTATAGACTCGTTGCGGGCCTGCAGTGCGACAGAAAGACGGGCGATGGTGGTACGGTGAACGTCATAGGCATCGATCGCCGCTATGGTCTCTGGCGCAAGTACCGTCGCTTCAAGGGGGGTTGTCGCTTTGACGCGAAGAGTCGCCAGCACGGCGTCACGAGCCGCCCCCCAAGCGCGCGCAATGCCAGCTGTATCCACCGTAATATCGGGAACATCGGCAAAGGCTTGCCAGAAGCCGCGGTTTTCCACCGCTATCCGCACCGCGCGCTCGAATGCAGCCGGTATTTCGCCGCCGTGCGTCGTGTTGATCCCTTGCCCCATATCCCTGATCGCGGCTTTCAGGTCCTCATACCCTGCGCTAAAATAGGTCTGGTAGTGCTGGATCAGCGTCGAACCAGCAAGGTCCTGGGCACAGAAGGGGCAGGTTTCATGACCTTGCCCCGCCGATGCACCGGTGATCCGACCCATGCCCTCGCCGACCCACGCCTCCCCACCCTTGCCAAGGCTGCGAAGGTGTTCGCGCACGCGAGCGGCTGCACCGGCCTCAAGGTCGGGCAGATGGCGGGCAAGGAGCGCGTTGATGGTGGCAATGTCGAAGGATGGTAACGCGACTGGCGCAAAGTTTGCCCGTTGTCTTATCGTATCGGCCGATTTCGCCGCCGCCAGGCGGCGCTCGGCTTCCTGAATTTTAGTATCGACCTTCGGATCAGCTGCTAAAGCACAAAAGGCATCCACCGTGAGTGTTCCGCGCTCGACGGCGGGTATGACGTCACTTTTTGTCCGCAAATTCCTGTTGTGCTGTTCTACTCGGACGACATGTCCCTGCAGCGTGTCATTCAGCGCAACGCCTTGTGCCCCCAAGATCAACTCATGGAGGTTTTGTTTGTGCGCCGTCTCGATTGCTATACCCGAACAGACATTCGCCGCGACGAAGGCATCATCAAAGACCGCGATGCGGGGGAGAGGAGAAGCCCAGCTACCGTTCTGAAAAACCAACGGTATGCCAGAGAATGTAAGCACTACATGCGGTGGATTTACTGATCCGAGCCGCTTACGCTCGTCAATTAGTGCGGGATCGCCGGTACTAAGCGACCTGAGGATTGCAGCGATCGTAGTCTTACCGCGTCCGTTCTCGGCATAGATCAACGAAAGTCTGGTAAGAGCGAGATGAGCGCCAGCGGTGACCGAATCGAACTGTCCGATGTTCCGCAGGAGGGTCAGGTGGTTGAACGTCATGCGAGAATATTACCTACCAAGTCCTTGGTTGGGTTGAAGAGAAGCGCTCATTGAGATCTCCAGCGGCATCCCTGGGCTAAGAGCGGGCCATCCGAGGCACAAAGTCCAGTCGCGAGTCGCTAAGTGCAGGCGAGTCCGCCGCCCACTCGTATCGAGTGGTGATGCCGCGGTCAGCGAGAAGCGGTGCGCCATAAACAAATCGTTCTTCGTAACGCCGATACAGTGTTTCGAAAAACCTTGCATGATGAAGAGCATCATTAAGCGGCGGATAACCGTCGAACACAGAGCCGGCCTGTTCACCCTTGGGCTCGACGATCGCGATCGTCATTGCTTCATAGCGGCTTATCTCGTCTCGGATGCCCTTTCTAAGCGTCATCTCGCTCAGAGCTCGGCCAAAGCGAACAATGCTGTCCGTAACCTTTTCACCGTCTGAACCTGCAACAATGGCGATGTCGTTTGCCTGCGCGATCGCCTCCTTGGCAGTTGGGAGCTCTACGATTGGTTCCGGCAGAGTAGGATCGTTGGCGGCCTCGTCCTCGACCACCTCTATCTCGTCGTTCTCAGGAGCTTCGATTGCGTCCTTTAGCGTCCGATTGCCTCGCATGAGAGCATAATAGCCGATCACCATGGCCGGATAGGTGATGTGCAGGTTGGTGCACTCACCGATGGTTTCTTCCATGCGGTTGGTCAGGTTTCTGAACGCTTTGGTCATGCCCTTGCAGGACACGGCCAGCACTGGACCGATCCTCGGATTTGTAACGACAACATCGACGTTCTTCGTCTTGAGGCCGCCGAGGATGACCTGCTCTCCGCTACCGGCAACGCTCGGATCGTGAGTGAGCACGAACCGAAATCCCTTCTGCCCTCTGATACTGTGGCGCGTCACCCTGAACGGCGGATGAGGGATAATGTGCTCTGGGTCAAAACCACCCTCGAGCACCAGGCGGCAAGCTATGTACCAATGCAAAGGCTTGATGTGTTTCGCACTCTCGACGCCGCCGCTATGTGTCGCAAAGCGGCGGAACGCATCGATCTGACTGATCCACTCGCACGGCGACTTGTCGGGTTTTTTACTCAGCGGCGGCATAATGCCTCCACTGTCTCATGGTATCCACCGCATCGCGCAAGATCGCTGCCGGAACTTCAGCGATCGAGGTGAGCGAGGGAACAACGATCTGCGCAGCTTCGCCGGGCTCCAGTTTGAGCATGCCGCCGCCGAGTGGGTGGCCTTCAAGCTCGCAGCTCAGGCGCAGGAACTCAGAGTCCCATACCGAAGCCAACGACTTCGCCGCAGTCGAATGGCGGAAGCGCACGCCATGAACTGAATTCGTGCACGTGCAGCTTGCATCGTTACGCACCAGGCTCGGCGTTCGGCCGGACATATAGGTCAGGAAGAACTCTGGAGTTTGCACGTCCGGGACGGAATACCAGGGCGCACGGTTCTGACATTTGTACGCTGTTTGGGTTGCCTGCGCTGCTTCGGTCGCGAGGTAACGTTTCACGCTATTGGGTAGCTCTGCATTCTTTGGAATGTCCAGTAAGAGGACCTGATCGTCCGATCGCTGCCACTTCTCGACTGTTGCCGTCGTTAATCGGTGCGCGGGAAGATACTCAGATCTCCGGACGGTTGGTCGGAGGAACGACCTTGGGATTCTCCACCGCCTGGCGTCGCTTGGCCGCAGATGGAAAAAGTCGTTGTTGCCGCTGACATATCCTATCCCGACGCGTGCAAGGTCGCGCAAGCGTCTGGTATCAGGATGGTGCGCCACCTCAAGGTAAAGGCTGCGCGCTGTTGGAGGCAGTATGAAGGGCCGTAACCGGTGCCGCCAGACTTGCTGCCATTCGATCAGGCTCACCAGCTGGAATGTCGCCGGCGGTGCAGGCAAAGGTTGGAAGCTCGAGAGGGCAGTAAAGCGCAGTTCGGTCGTGGAGCCACCATATCCCTCGGCGTAGAGGAGCCAGCAGTCTTCTGACAGGTCAGGAAATAGCTTGTCCCGGTAGGCCACGACGTGCACGACGCCGAAATTTGCTGCGAGATACTCAAGCACGGGCGCGGAATATGGAGCGTGGCCGATTTCGGCCGGCACAACAAACGCCATTCGACCGCCTCGATGAAGCAGGCTTGCGCTCGCCACCAGGAACGGCGCCCACGACGATGCAAGGCCATTAAAGCGGGCACCGAGCTGATTGCACAGGGCTATGGCTCGGGCGCGAACTTCGCCCTTGAACGTCTGATACCGGATGAATGGTGGGTTGCCCCCAACAGCCGTAAAGCGCTCCGGTGTCTCGGCTGCCCAGGTGAAAAAATCACCCTCATGCACCAGAGCCCAAGGTGCGCGCTGAATCGCTAAGTGCGCAGCCGTGCCATCCTGCTCAATGCCGACCGAATTCTTATGTGCGGCGATAAAGCGACCGTCACCGCATGACGGGTCGAGGAAACGATCTTCTTCATTGTGAATGGCCCACCCAAGTAGAGTGGTTACGACCGGATGAGGCGTGTAATAGGCACCTAACTCTTTTTGTTTTCTTGTGTTAGTCACAAGAGATCTTCTTTTTTCCAGTGTCGATTGACGGCTGAACCAACAGATGTTTGATCGAATGTCGAGACTCGAGAGCAGCCTATTTCCATGCCCAATTTTGAGACAGGTTAGAGAGATTTACAACCGGTGATTTGATAAGCCTTTCCTGGCAGGGGTTCTTCACGTGCAGCTCCTTCGTGAGAAGGCGTGCCGAAGGCATGCGGGCGCGCCCCTGCGGGTCGGGCTCTATGCGCCTGCCAAGCGGGCTTACCAAGCCCCTGCGGGTATCGGCCCTTCGGGTGACGATCCCTCGCGGTGCATGCCGGCCGCAAACGCGGCCTTGACCCGGCTGTAGCCGGGCTTAGGGGCCCTGCCCCTCGGCGCGCCGCAAGCGCCTTCCACCCAGCTTCCTCCGCCTCCGCTGCGCTCCAGCTCCGTGCAGCAGGGTCCCTGCGAAGCCGCTTGCGGCTTGCACACCCCGGTCTCGCCGACGGGCAGAGGTTCGTGTTGCGAACCTCAAACCCAAGAGACAGGAAATGAACGAGATCAAGGATGTTTACAGCCGCATTACCGCGAAGATTGTCGCCGATCTGGAGCAAGGCGTGCGCCCGTGGATGAAGCCATGGAGCACCGGACACGCCGCCGGCAGGATCAGCCGCCCGCTGCGCCATAACGGCATCCCCTACAACGGCATCAACGTCGTAATGCTATGGTCGGCCGCCACATCGAAAGGCTATTCCTGCCCTCTCTGGCTGACCTTCAAACAGGCCATCGAGCTTGGTGGAAACGTTCGCAAGGGCGAGACGGGCGAGCTGGTGGTCTATGCCAACCGGATCACCCGCACCGAAACCGATGACAAGGGCGAGGAGCTGGAGCGCGAAATCCCCTTCCTCAAAGGCTACACCGTGTTCAACGCCGAGCAGTGCGACGGCTTGCCAGCCCATTACTCCGCCCCAGCCGAGCCCCCTGCCCTCTTACCGCTCGATCGCATCGCACACGCCGATCGCTTTTTCGCCAACACTGGCGCGGAGATCCGGCATGGCGGAACACAGGCCTATTACGCCCCTGCCCTCGACTACGTGCAGATGCCCCTGTTCGAGACCTTCCGCGACGCTGAGAGCCACGCCGCGACGCTCGCTCACGAAATTACCCATTGGACCCGCCACATGAGCCGCCTGGCGCGGGATTTTGGAAGGGTTCGGCATGGTGATGAGGGCTATGCCAAGGAGGAGCTGGTCGCCGAGCTGGGTGCTGCCTTCCTATCCGCAGACCTCGGCATCGTTCCTGAGGTTCGGCCGGATCATGCCGCCTACATCGCGAGCTGGCTGACCGTGCTGAAGAACGACAAGCGCTTCATTTTCAGCGCCGCCGCGCATGCACAACGCGCCGCAGATTATCTGCACAGCCTCCAGCTGATAAGAGTTTAGATGTGTGCTCTTAATATTGCCGACCAAAAATTAGATTGCGCCAAGAAGACGCGTTTACAGACTTGCCTTAATAAAACGACGTTCTTTCAAAACGTCTATTACGTCCGACTTGTAGGTTTGAATGTAATGTCCTTCTTTAGCATGCTGAATGGTATCAGACACAAAGGCCGCTACTAGTGTAATTAAAGCGAGCAAAAAGTACCAGTAGAACTTCGGAGAGCCTTTATAAATTAAGACGGCAGCTTCAGTTATAAATGATAGAGCCGTTATGTATATAGCATGCAATTGAGCATGGGCGAGCTGTGTATGGATTTTATCCTCCTTAAATATGTGAGACTTTACAACTCCATAGGCCTCCCGTACTCGAGACCTTTTTACCCCATAAAACTTAAGGAGGTAGATCGGCGAAGTTTGTTGATCATCTATATTTCCTAGGCAGCGATCAAACATGTGATGAATGTAATGCTGAGCTGGAAATAGGATCAACTCGCCAAGTATCGAGTAATACAAGTTAAAAACAACAGCGCCTATAATTAAGGCGAGAACCATGGATAAACCAAGGCTTAACTTGGCAACCTCGGCAACTTCCTCCTTATCATTAACGTACAAAATCAAAATTGCTGCAAAGCCAGAACAAAGAAATGCAAAAATCCGGCCAATATTAGCGCCAATGGCCTCGGCTAATTTAGACACACTCTCGGACAATCAATCTACCCGCTTAGGTCTTGGAGTTGATCTCGAATGTAGAAAGGAAGGGTGATCAAGCTGGAAAGAGAGGCTACAGCTCCCACCCCTGCCACTAACGAGGGGATGCAACCTTTTAGATCATGGTTCGACAACAGAATCAATGAAAGGGATAGGCAAGATGTCTTAAGAGAGAAAAAGGACGCATCAAACCACTTCGAAAGGAGTCGTGTGGTTGGCGAGCTATCAAGCCGTCCACTCTGATCCAAGCAATCACGCGAGTGCGAATGCGACGTAGAGAAAGTTCTCATGCCGGAACGATATCATATGGCGTCAAGTGGTACAAGCATGTGATTAGGACTGGGCCTTGGCCTTCTACTTGGGAGGTAGTTAGGACATCTAACTAGGAGTAGGCTGATCGACTGGCGGGCCTGCCTTGAACGTCTGCGCACAACGTATTCAAAGCCGAAAAGTGCGACGGCTTGCCAGCCAAGTATTCCGCCCCGGCCGAGCCCCCTGCCCTCTCACAACTCGATCGCATCGCGCACGCCGATCGCTGCTTTGCCAACACCGGCGCGCGAGGCCCCTACATCTTGTAGAGCCTAACACCGCGTGACAGCGAGACGGACGTAGGACGGGGCGACTCGGGCAGGGCAAACAAAGTGGACTCTACTGACGCCTCCGATTCGCCGATGGTTATCCACAGATGCATGAGTTACCCAGTGGACTCTACTGACGCCACATTGCGGACTCTACTGACGCGAATCGCGTTATACAGTGGACTCTACTGACGAATCTAATACTAAGAACCAAATAATCTTCTAATAGCTTGCGTCAGTAGAGTCCCACTTGCAAAAGTGGATGAACGCGCAGATGCAATGAAGGCATGGGCGAAGTTCATCAGCTGATCGTCCGCCATGGCATCGAGGCAGCTCGGGCAATGGCAGACAGCAAGAGCGAACGGCAGGCGATCGAAGCCGCAGCCCTTGTCATGGCCGAGGAAGAAAGCAGGCTCGGCATTACCCATGCCGGTTTCGCGATGACCTCCCTCCCCCATAAGCGCATCGAGGAACAGCTCTGGCGGCGTGAAGGGCATAAAACGACACTCCTCATCGAATCCGGTCGAGACAGGCAGGGAGGGCTTACAGGGGTCCCTTACGGATCGATTGCTCGCCTGATCCTGCTCTACCTCCAGACCGAGGCCACACGCACCGGCAACCCGGAAGTCGAACTCGGCCGCTCCATGAAGTCATGGATGGGCCGGATGAATCTGACTAGCGGCGGTAAGACCTATCAGCTCGTCCATGAGCAGGCCCGCAGGATCTCCGCTTGTAGACTGACCTTTTTCACCGAACGAGAAAGCGGCGCGGAGACGCGCCATAATGGGGCGTTCGTTCAAGACGCAATCACCTTCGCCAACGTCATTGAGGACGATCAGCAGCCTGCTTTGTGGCAGGACAAAGTGCGGCTTGACCCGGGGTTCTGGCGCTCACTTCGTGAACACCCAGTACCAGTCAGAGAGGAAGCGATTCGAGCCATCGGCACCCGTAGCCTGGCGATCGATGTCTACATCTGGCTGGCATACCGCCTTCACTCACTGACCAAGCCGACCCCGGTGAGCTGGACCGCCGTTCACGGGCAGTTCGGGGCAGGCTTTCGCCTAGTCCGGCAAATCAAACCGACCTTCACAGAAGCACTGACCATGGCCCTTGCGGTCTATCCAGAGGCACAGGTGGATATCAAGCAGGGGGGACTCATCCTGCATCCCTCCCCTCCCGCCGTTGCGAAGGCCGACGCCCGCCGAATGGGCATTGCCTGAACAGTGGACTCTACTGACGCCTGACTATCCCAGCCTGCCTTCGGCGACGATCGCTTAGAGACGAACTTTCGCCGCTACGCGGCATAGAAAGCTATCTAAGGGTAAGTTGCCGAAGAACACGGCTTAGCCGTCAATCGGCATGCCGCCTGCACGCGAATAACGCGGTCCAGGGTGCGACATTATCCCACACTCGCCGCTTGCGAAGCGAGCGCCATACTGCTTTGCTGAAAACAGCAATGATGCAAAGCAGCTTTACATGAAAACGATCGTCGTGACCTCACAGAAGGGCGGGAGCGCTAAAACGACACTCACGGCGCTGCTTGCGGTAGAGGCTGAGCGAGCGGGAGATGGTCCGGTGTGGCTGATCGACACCGACAAGCAGGGCTCCCTCACCCGATGGCATGAACGCCGGCAGGTCGAGACACCGCAGCGGGCAGAAATTCCGTTCCGTGACCTTGCGAAAGGGCTGGAAGTGATCGGAAGCAAACACGGGGGTGCCTTGTGCTTCATTGATACGGCTCCCGCCATATCAGACCAAAGCGCTGCGATCATCAGGTTTGCCGACCTGGTGCTGATCCCGGTTCAGGCTTCCCCGTCCGACCTGTGGGCTGTGGCGGAGACCATTGAGCTCGTCCGGCAAGCGGGTAAGCCATTCTGCTTTGTCATCACGCGAGCGAAGCCACAGGCTAGTATCACGGCGCAGAGCGTTGCGGCCCTGTCAAAACACGGCCGGGTTGCACAGCACTTTATGGCGGACCGCGTGGCCTACGCTGTGGCGCTAGCCGGCGGGAACACAGCTCCCGAACTGCAACGAAAAGGAAGCGCGGCACAGGAAACAGCCGCCTTATGGGAAGAGTTGAAATCATGCATTGCTGAAAGCAACATTAGCGTAAAGCAGCAAAAGGTGAAATATGGCTAAGGGTGTTGCAGTCACAGCGGACGACCTGATCCCGACCAAAACCCGACAGCAGACAGCGTCGCGGCAACGAGGGGTGATTCCTTCGTCCGAGCTGATTCCAATGCAGTTCAGGATGCCGCCAGACTTCGCGCAGGCTTTCCGACTGGAAGCCGTAAAGCGTGGCATGAAATATAATGAATTGCTGAATGAATGCTTTCAGCAATTCATTAAAAGCTAGCTACTGAGAACGTCCTAATTGCGGCCGGCCGGCTCCAGGAGGCAGCAAGGCCGGCAGAGCGTTTGGAAGTGGCGCAGGCACTGCAGGATGTTGGACGTGATGGACTATAGCTTGAACACGGTGATGTGGAGTGGGTCTCACAATCGGGGGCAGAGGCCGGCGTTCAGCGATAATCCGCTTTTGACCCTGCGAAATACGCGCTTGCACTATCAACACCAGACCGAAGATCACGGCCAAGCCCGCTACGCAGGCACATAGCCAAACCGCACGCCGCGCCACCCTCCCAACGCGTTCTACCAGCCTTCCGAGCATCAATCCCACTACGTCGGCAAGCAGTCGGCCGAGGCTTTCGGATGATGTCGGTTGAACTTGCGTGCCCGGCCGCCCGGGTGGAGACGGAGACTCAGGTGGCTTTGGTGGTGCCGGAGGCGGAGGTTCGGGCGACCTGGGCGGAAGCTCCCATGATTGCTGCCAGGTGGTTTCCCAGGATGTTTCCCAAATTGGCGGAGGAGGCGGCGGTGCTGGTTTCGCCTGCGGCGGAAGTGGCGGCTCCGTCTTGCGAAACACTGGTGGGAGCGGGTTATCCCGAAACCAGGCCCTTAGGTGCGGATGCTTGCGCACCAGGTCCGCCATCGCGACGGCGCGGCCTCGCTCGTCCAGCTTGATCATTGCAGCCAGCTCAGCGGGGCCAGGCGTCCATGGTTCAGGTGGTGGTGGGGGAGGAGAGGGTGCCGGTTTAGGGGGCGGTGCCGGCTCCGGCGGCTGGTAGCCATTCAGACCCTTTAGAGTATGCGGATAGATGCCTTTGGCGCCTGTTACCGGATCGCGCTCTATCTTGAGTTCCTGGAGTGCGACCTTGTCCGCGATTTGACGCCTGGTGAGGCCTGTGCGCCGCGCGGCTTCCTCCAGGCTGATGACGCTGGCCATTTAGCCGATCAGCTTGGGTGGCGGCTCATCGGGTGTTGGCAGGCTCGGAACGGCCAGGCGGGCTGCGCTTATGGTGCGCGTTGCCTGATATTCTTCAATCAAGCCCACTATCGCACCTTGCTCACCGCAAGTCGGATGACAGACGAACCACTGAACAGTCGTGGTTGGGCCATCGAGCTTCTCATAGACCAGGCCGCCGCAGACCAGATCACGGCACTTTGCACAGTGAACGTAGAACACCTGGTTAGAGCCATGTTCGGGCACATAACCACAGCATGGACAATAAAAACTATGAATGTCGTAGACGTCGGCGGCGTAGTTCCCAAACTTGGGGGCGCTGGAAGCTCCCTCCTGGCCAGTCGCGCGAATGATGCGCTCGATGGTGAATTTCTGCTGCGGGGTCTCGCGCTTGAAGGTGACCCAGAAGGGGCTGCCATCCCGAGAGCAGCGGAAGGTGATCGTGCTGCGCTCGGTCGGAGGGTAATAAAACTTCGTGCCGCAGCCGCCCGCCTTGGTCGGACAAGTCACGAGGAGGCGACGGTTCTCCGGAAGCCGCAGGCCAAGACCACAAGCCGGACATGGGACGGGTTCAGCCATTCGCGGCGAGCTTCCAGCGGTTACGGCAAGCGGGGCAGGTCACCCAACCCTCATTGCGGCGAAGGGGCACACGCAGCGCCTGGCGGCAGGATGGGCGGATGCAGCGAATGACCCTGGTCGCAGGCCGGGGTTCGATGCGGGGCGGGAGAGGCGCCGGGTCATCCGTGCGAGGTAGATTCGGATCGTCACGCAGCCAGGTTCGCAAACGCAATAGTTGTTGCCGAATCACCTTTCCGAAATCCGTCGCAGGCAAAGTCGCCTGCGAGGTGTTCGAGAAGTTGGGATTCGGCAGGTATCTCCCATTGAACCGCGGCTCCTTGAAGTAAGGAACCTGCGTCAGCTCGTAATAGGAGCCGCCGGCGAACAGGACGAGGGTTCTCCCGACCGGCATTTGAATGATCTCGTGCGGCAAGCGGGCAGGGCGCGAGAAGTACTGCGGCATACCGACGCCGCCGCCTTGCCCAAACCGGATCTCGCGCTGCGTGATCGTGGTGGTGCCGAGGTATTCCGCGAAATACTTGGCCGTCGAGTTGTCGTTGACCCGCAGGATCTGGATCATGGCGGCATTGCCAAGCAGGGTTTCCCAGCTCTGCGGGTAATCCCGGCTCGCCTGGTTGATGTCCTGAAAGAAGCACCAGAGGCGAATGCCAAGCCCCGCCGCCAATCCTGCTGCGCGCGTGACCAGGGGAAGGCCGCCGCCTTGCTGGCCGGGGGTGATGGTCCCGAGCTCATCGAGAATCATTAGGAAGGGCGGATCGGGTGGCGTGGCGAGGCTGGCAACAGCGCGGAAGATCAGCTCGAGCATGAGCCGCAGCCAACGGCCATGGGTTTGAAGCTTATCGACCGGTAGCACGAGGTAGATCGTCACCCGTGCCGATGCCAGCTCCGGAAGGGTGAAGGCGTCCGGCGCGGTTTCCATGGCGGCCAGCAAGGTGCCGGCGTCGAAGATGGCGGTTTGCGTGATGGCCGTGGAGCGGATCGAGGAAATCTCGTTGGAGGCCGATTTGCCGGGCGCGGGGATGAACCGGGCGAGCTTGCGTGCGGCCAGGCTGCCGGGGTTGCGCTCGACGATGATGCGGACCGCTTGCTGCAGCACATCGTCCGGCGCGGTCAGAAGCCGCCGCACATCGTCGAAGCTGCCGACGCCTGGGTTGCGTTCGGCAACGGCCGCAATCAGACCGCCGACCAGCTCACGCGCGGAATCCGTCCAGTGCGAATCAAGGTTGGTCGAAACGATGACGCCTTCGGCAATCATCGTGACCTCGTCGGCGAACTCGGGGCTTCGCGGGTTGAGGATCGTCAGCGGGTTGAACTTGGTGGTTGGAACTTTGACGCCGACTTTCGAGCCGTAGCGGCGGTTCACCTCGTCCCAGGGATCAAGGATGACGACGCGTTGCCCGAGCCGTTCGCGTTGCTGGTAGGTGGCCCATACGGTTTCAGCTTTGGGATCGATGACCACGACGGAGCCGGCGTAGACCAGCAGCGCCGGAATGATGCAGCCCGCACCTTTACCGGACCGGTTCGCTCCGAAGGTGATGGCATGACCTGGACCGGGAACGTTCCACCAGACGCCGCGATTTGAGCCGGGCCGGTTGAGGGCGAGGGGAACAGCCGTCCAGGAGCTGTTCGGGGCATACAGCTTGGAGATGTCGTCCCTGGTCGTCGTATGGACGGTCGAGTTTCCATACAGGGGAGGTATGGCCATCGCTGTCCCTCGAACTAGCGAGGACAGGGCAGGGGAGTCCTACCCTGTCACATGCTCAGATCACCGCCAGAGGCCATCACGCATAGCGGCAAGATAATCGTACCTCGGTAACATGCGCTGATCCAGCAACATCCACAGGGGTGTGGGGATGTGAAATCCCCACGCGGCGGGAGCGAAGCGAAGCCGCTTGTCTCCGCAGGCAAGCAGCTGACAGCCTGGCTCAATCAATCCGAGTCGAAGGCGTGGCAGGCCGGCACCGTGAACTTAAAGACGGTCGCGGGTGTTGCTTCACCGGTCGAACGGCATCATCGGCGATGTAAGGCAGACCGCAGCCGGAACAAATTTGCAACCAGCGCTTGAATTTACTTGGCGGCCATAAATCGGGCCAGCTACTAAAGAATCATGAAAACGGCTTGCCGCAAGCCATGCATGGTAAAACCGCGCACACTCCTGCGGAGTGCTGCTTCGCGGTTTTCCCCTGCGGCCTGGCAAGGGAGAGCGCTCCGCCTCTCCCGTTGCATCCCTCTCAAGCTGGGGCTGGCCGCTGCCGGCGGCCCCCCAGACCCCAGACTCAAGAACGCGGCCTCGTGAGCGAGACAGCGTCAAGGCAAGGAACAGAAAAGCGGCAGCGGTCGCGTCTCGTCGCCGTGCGATGCACGGACGGCGAGCTTGCGACCATATCTGCCGCTGCCGCTCGTGCCGGGATGACCGTCGGCGCTTTCATGCGCCATCAGGCCATCGGCACTCCCGGCCCGCGTGCCGTTCGCAGGCCGCAGGTTGACCGTGTGGAGCTGGCGCGCGTGCTGGCGGCACTCGGGCGCTACGGCTCCAACGTCAACCAGCTCGCCCGCGCCGCCAATGCCGGCGCGATCCCGCTGCAGCACGAGCTGACGGAAGCCGCCTCCGCCACGCTGGAAATGCGTGACATGCTGATGCGGGCCCTCGGCCGCTTCCATGGTCATTAAGGGCGGCGCGCGGGCAGAGGCGAACAAGCTGGCGGCGCATCTGTTGCGCGTAGACATGAACGAGCGAGTCGACGTGCGGGAGTTGCTGGGGGTTTGCTCTCCCGACCTCACCGCCGCCTTGCTCGAAATGGAGGCGATCGCTTCGGCCGCGCGTAGCCGCCGCCCATTCTATCACGCCTCGATCAACACCGCCCCGAACGAGCTGATGACGGATGCGCAGAAGGCTCGGGCCATCGACCGGCTTGAGCAGGAGCTCGGGTTGACTGGCCAGCCCCGCGTTGTGGTGGAGCACGTGAAGGCGGGACGGGAACACTTGCATGTCGCCTGGTCGCGCATCGATGGCGAGACGCTGTGCGCCATTCCCGACAGCCATAACTACCGCCGCCATGAGATCGTCGCGCGCGAGCTGGAGCGCGAGTTCGAGCATGCCCGCGTCCAGGGCGCACATCATGAACGTGACGGCGTAGAGCGTCCCGCGCGATGCCCCTCCCACGCCGAGACCCGCCAGGCCGAGCGCAGCGGCTTGACGCCGGCGGAGGCCAAGGAGCAGCTCCGCGAGTTGTGGCGCTCGGCCGATAACGGCCAGGCGTTTGCAGCCGCCCTCGACAATGCCGGATGGGCGCTCGCTCAGGGCGACCGGCGCGGGTATGTCGCACTCGATCCGGCCGGCGAGGTTCACGCCGTCAACAAGGGTGTCACCGGGCTTACGGCCGCTCAGGTGCGCGAACGGCTTGCCGACCTTGATCTTGAGCAGCTGCCCGCTGTCGATCAGGCCCGCGAACAGCTTCGCAATCGGCAGCAACAACCGGAACCGGCGCCAGCTCCCGAAGCCGAGCGCGAGGCCGACGAGCAGGCTTGCCTTGAGGCGATGGCGCAGGAATTCGACAGCCGGGATTACAGCAACCAGGCCGCGCCCGGATTTGAGCCGGAAAAGGGGGGTGTGGGGGTAGCGGAGCACGTTTCGGAGGCCACTCAGGAGCCTTCCTACGAGGCCGAAATCCCCAAACCGGACGATTTTGGGCATGGCCATGACGAAGCCGGCGACCTGGCACATGAACACGAGAGCGACGCGGAAGCCCGCGCCCGTGCCGACGATTCCGTCCTCGATGCCAGCCATGCGGTCGAAGACCTGGCCCGCACCGATCCACTCGGCACCACGCGAAGATCTGGTGAGGACGCGCCGGCGGGCTTGAAATCCCCCGAGGACATGCGCCGGGAATGGGCCGAGCTGATGCGCGGAGGTCCGGCTGAGCAAGCGCCCGAGGCGTCCGTAGCCTGGGACAAGGCGAACAAGGAGCCCTCACCGGATCCTGCCGCCGCCCGTGCAGCTTGGGCCGAGCGGTTGAGAGGGTTCGATACTTCACCCAATAGGCCACAGGAACCATCCTGCGAGGCCGCGGCTCCGTCGGAAGGTTTCGGCGGCATGAAGATAGCGGCTGACGGCCCGAAAGCCACTCAGCGGCCTTCCTACGCGACCGCACGGGACCCGAAACCCGGTCCCCGCCCGGAAACCGAGGCGGAACGCTCACCCCTAGCGCAGATGATCGCCACGGGACGCGAGCGCCTGGTAGCCTTTGCGGAGCGGCTTGAGAGATCGTTCGAGGCGGTGCGGCGGCAGCACAGCCAGGAAGCCGCCAGAGACCGCGCCAGCGGCGCCGGCCGCCATGCCGCGCCGGAACAGCACGAGCTACCCGATACCCCGCAGAAGCCGCGCGGGCGCTTGTTTGCCTGGTTTACCCGCGATCGAGGCAAGGACCGCCAGGCGGAGCCTTCCGCCGCCCGGCCGCGCGAACACGCCGGCGAGGAGCCGCATGTGACGATTACACCGGCGGCGGACCGGCCAACTGCCAAACCCCAACAGCGGCCTTCCGAGCGCTTCGCCAAGGGCTTTGACATTCTGGCGGAGGCCGAGGCGGCGCTTGCGGCTGAACGGGCGAGGGAAACGCCGCAGCAGCGGGTGGAGCGCGAACAGCGGGAAGCCGATCGCTCACGCACCCGGGGCGACGACTTCGAGCGCAATCGCTACCACCACAGCCGCCTGTTGGAGCTGTTTCATCCGTTCCATGATTATCGACGGTGCGACCATAGGAGGCACAGGCTATGACGATCTTGTTCAGAGTGGAGAACAGCGGTGATCTGGTCGTCGGGGACACAGACACCCACAAGGTAGGTTGGGCTTCTGCAGAGAGTAACGTTGCGCGTGACGCGGCGCTAAGCTTGTCATCTAGCGTCGAGCAGTTTGCGAAAAGGCTGGCGGCGCGAGGGAATGATACCGTCGTCAACAGCCGGTCGATCGAACAAGGGATGCACTCGGCCGACGCGGCGGCAATCTGGCAGGCGCTTGAGAAAGGCCAAGCCGATCGTTCAACCGTTGATCTGGATAAATGGCGATCGCAGATCGAGGCAGAGGGTTTAGCGGAGCAACGCGCTCGCGAAGCCGACCACGATTGGAAGCAACCACGTCACGACATGCTTGCCGAGGCGCGCGCCAAGCTGGAAGCGGAGCACGCCCGCGAGACACCGCACCAACGAGTCACACGCCTGTGCAATGAGCGAGATGAACTGGAGAGACTCGAGAACGAGCGGGAACGCAGCCTTTAGAGCCGTTTCAGCAGCAGAGCGCCACGAAGATGGCGGCAGCCCCAAGAGCGGAGTAGGTTTAACCCGAACCACAGCCGGAAGCGCGAACGTTGGTGATGCCCCTATTTACGCCGATGCGCTCGATCGCCGACGAAATGCTGGAAGAGGCGCGATCGGAAATCGCGCGGGAGCGGGCGGGCATGTCCGACGAGCAGTTGATGAGGATCCAACGTCAGATCGAGGCGCTGAAAGAGCGCGGCAATAAAGGCGAGGACGTTTACGAGCGATTGCGCGAACTGCGCCGAGACCACTACGAGGGAAACGGCGCACCTGGCGGCTAAAGCCGTTCCAGCCTCATCAGGACTCGCACCGATGACGGCGGAAGCCAGGACGGCGCGGCAGGCTTGAGCCACATTACCAGGCAAGCCAGCAGGACGGCGAGCAGCAAGGCGAACGTGATCGCGCCATCATCACGCCGGTATTTGCGCCATGCCTTCCCCGTGCTTCGCCTGGAACGCGGCGACAGCCATCCGAGCCACGGACCTCGATGACCGGAAAGCTACGGGCGGGCGCATCGCGCTCAAGGGCT